>CAJVWY010000148.1 GCA_913009925.1 uncultured bacterium | reverse complement strand
GCATGGTGTATCCCACCGCCTGGGCCAGCGCCAGGACGACCGTCAGGTAACGGGTGTACTGGGTGATCTTCTGCTGCCCCGCCTCGCCCTCTCGCGCCAGTTCTTTCAGCGAAGGGAAGGCCATGGTTAGCAGCTGCAGGATAATGGAGGCGGTGATATAGGGCATGATCCCCAGAGCGAACACCGCGAACCGGGTCAGGGCGCCGCCGGAGAACAGGTTCAGGAAGCCCAGGACCCCTGCCTGGCCCTGCTGGATGAAGTCCTGGATAGCCTGTATGTCCACGCCCGGCACCGGGATATGGGCGCCGAAGCGATAAACCACGATCATGGCGGCGGTGAACAGAAGCTTGGCCCGCAGTTCGGGGATCTTCCAGGCATTGGCCATCGAGGCGAACAACTATATGACCTCCGCCTTGCCGCCGGCTGCTTCTATCTTCTTCCGGGCCGACTCACTGAAGCCGCTCGCCCTTACGGTGAGGGCGACCTTCAGTTCACCGTGGCCGAGTATCTTCACCGGTGTTTTCGTGTTCTTGATTATCCCGGTCTCCATCAGCGTATCCGGCGACACAGTCGTCCCCTCGGCGAAACCCGCCAGCCGTGAGACATTGACGCCCTCCATCGCCGTGCGGAAGGGACCCATAGGCATGCTCATCTTCTTGTTGGAACCGCGCAGCTTTCCCAGCCTCATGTAGATGGGCATCTGGCCGCCTTCGTAACCTGGCCTGACACCGCCGCCGGCGCGGCTGTTGAAACCTTTGTGACCCCGCCCGGCGGTCTTTCCGTGGCCGCTGCCCTCGCCGCGTCCGACCCGCTTGCGCGGTTTGCGGGACCCAGGGGTGGGCCTGAGGCTGCTGAGGTTGATCCCCGCCGCCTTCTTCTCTTCTTGTTTATCGTCTGTGCTCAATAGTGTTCCTCTGGTAAAAAATCAGTCCGCCGGCGCCGTTTCCTCAACATCCACCATGAAGCTGACCTTGTCGATCATTCCCCGGACCTGGGGCGTATCGTCATGGGTGACGGAATGGCCGATGCGGCGCAGTCCCAGCGCCCGTATGGTCCGGCGGTGGCCCTGCTGCCGGCCGATCAGGCTCTTTCTCTGTGTCACTTTAAGTTGTTTCAACCTGCTTCTCCGTCTCTTCCGTCTTCTCCGGCTTGTCCTGCTTGCCGGCCTCGGACTTCCTGTCATAGTTTTCAGTGCCCAGTATCTCGGCAACGGTCTTGCCTCTCAGGGCTGCCACCTCCACCGGATCCTTGAGCGAACGCAGTCCCTCCATGCTGGCGCGGACCATGTTTATCGGGTTGGTGGTTCCCAGACATTTGGCCAGGATATCATGGATACCCGCCAGCTCCATCACCGCGCGGACGCCGCCGCCGGCGATAATACCCGTACCGGGAGATGCCGGCTTGAGCAGGACCCGTCCGGCGCCGTAGTGGCCGATCACCTTGTGGGTGATAGTGGACTTGTACCGGGGCACCCGGAAAAGGTTCTTCTTGGCGTCCTCGACCGCCTTCTGGATGGCCAGGGGTACCTCCTTGGCCTTGCCGTAGCCGACGCCGACCTTGGTCTTACTGTCACCCACGACGACCAGGGCGGTAAAGGAGAAGCGGCGTCCGCCCTTGACCACTTTGGCCACGCGGTTGATGGCCACCACTTTTTCCTTTAATTCCGGTTTCTTGTTTTCCAGGTTAAATTCTTTTCGCACAACTCCACCTTGTCAGAATTGGATGCCGCCTTTGCGGGCGCCTTCGGCCAGGGCCTTGACGCGGCCATGGTAAAGATAGCTGCCGCGATCGAAGACCACGTGCTCGATATTCCTCTCCCTGGCCCTGCCGGCGAGCAACTCGCCCACCTTCTCCGCCTGCTCTCTCTTGCTGAGCCTGGAATCCTTCAGTTCCGC
Source organism: uncultured bacterium (assembly GCA_913009925.1). GTDB lineage: Bacteria > Actinomycetota > Thermoleophilia > BMS3ABIN01 > BMS3ABIN01 > BMS3ABIN01. Next base: position 1,387 of record CAJVWY010000148.1, on the reverse strand, counting down.
CGACGAGGCGCTGGCCAGCGTCCGGCCTTCCAGGTCGTCGATGACCTGGGCGTAGATGCCCCGGTTGCTGCGGAAAACCGTCAGCCGGGGACGCTCCGGCATGCCTGCCACTTTGCGGCGGACGCGATAGTGCCGGCGCTGCCTCATTGCCTGCCTTGCTATGAGTTCCCTGGTGGTCTTGGCCATGTTAAGCCCTCTTGCCTACCTTCCTGCGGATATGTTCCTCGGCATATTTGATGCCCTTGCCCTTGTAGGGTTCGGGCGGGCGGATCGACCGTATCCTCGCAGCCAGCTGGCCGACAACCTGTTTGTCGATACCCCTGACAATGATCTGCGTCTGTTTGGGTACCTCGAACTCGGTATCCGGCTCCGGCTCGATAATAACCGGATGGGACAACCCCACGGCCAGGTCCAGGCTCTTGCCCTTGAGATTGGCACGGTAGCCCACGCCGTTGATCTCCAGTTCACGCTTGAACCCCTGCGTGACACCTTCAACCATATTGGCTATTAGGGACCGGGTCAACCCATGCAGTGAGCGGTGCTCGCCCTTGTCGGTAGGACGCTTCACCACGATGGTACCGTCCTCCCTGGTTATCTCCATATCCGGCGAGAAGCTGCTGGAGAGCGTCCCCTTGGGGCCCTTCACGGTCACGTCGCTGCCATCGATGGTGACATCGACGCCGTCGGGAATGCTTATGGGTTCTTTTCCTATGCGCGACAATTCATTACTCCGTTGGTCTTGGACTCCCTGTACTTTCTTTACTCTTCCTACCAGATGAAGCAGATGACCTCGCCGCCGACGCCGTCCCTCTCGGCCTGCCGGCCGGTCATCAGGCCCCGTGAAGTGGACAGGATGCTGACACCCAGACCACCCAGGACCCGGGGGACGCTGTCCTTGCGGGCATACACCCGGCGACCGGGCTTGCTTATCCGTTTCAACCCCGAAATAACCTTTTTCTTGTTTTCTCCATACTTGAGATCGACCACCATGTTGTCATAGCTCTCTCCACGCATAATCGCGTAGTCGAGGATATAACCTTCCTCTTTGAGCAGTCTGGCGATCTCCATCTTCATGCGTGACGCCGGCATCTCTACGCTCTCCTTCAGACCCGTGTTGGCGTTACGGATGCGGGTCAGCATATCGGCGATTGGATCTGTAACAGTCATCCGGCTTCCTCCTACCAGCTGGACTTGGTCAAGCCCGGTATCACGCCGCGATGCGCCAGTTCGCGCAGGCAGATGCGGCAGATGCCGAACAGATCGGAAGAGCGTCGTGTAGGGAAAGAGTGTAGATCTCGGTGGTCGCCGTATCATTAAAAAAAAAACAACCACACCAGAAGCAGCACCAGTGCCGACATCTCACACTCTACCGTACCTCTTCTCTAGC
>CAJVWY010000147.1 GCA_913009925.1 uncultured bacterium | reverse complement strand
TCGCCCCTCTTAGTAGTACCCTGTCTATCCACGGCTCTTCCTTTTTTTTTTTTTTAATGATACGGCGACCACCGAGATCTACACTCTTTCCCTACACGACGCTCTTCCGATCTCTGCTGTCATCGCCGCCTCGGGAACCATCCAGCGCGGTGGCGGACCGGGTGACTGCTTGCCGGCAACGGCAATCCGCGCGGCTTGGCGACGCGCCCGGTGTCTTCTGCAACGCGCAGATGTCCAATCGCCTCACGGAACGGCATTGCCGGCTGGAGGCAGACGCGGAAAAGCTGCTGGAAAGCGCCATTGACCGCCTGTCGCTGAGTGCGCGCGCTCATCAGCGAATCCTCAAGGTGGCGCGTACCATCGCCGACCTGGACGGGTCCGGGGACATCATCACCGCCCATCTTGCCGAGGCGATCAGCTATCGCGGCATCGACAGGAACGGCTGGGATGGACTATAGGCGCCAGGCGGCCCTGTCGCTGGCATGGTTCCTGGATTCCCTCGGCCGTCCCGTGAGACTGCCTCCTCCTGGCCTGGGGCTGGGGGAGATGTGGCGCCTTTCGAACCGGGCCCTGTCGGAACTGCTCAAGCTGCGCACGCGGGAGCGGGAACGGCTGATCTCCTTCCGTCGCGGGTTCTCGCCAGCCGCGGCCGACGCCGAACTGCGGCGGAACAGGGTGCTGTTCATCGCCCGGGGCGAGGACCTATACCCCCTGCGCCTGGCCTATACACCCGACCCGCCGGTGGGTATCTTCGCCCACTGCCTACCGTTCCGGCAGGACAGGCTGGCCGTCTGTCTGCAAAAGCCGCGCGTGGCCATCGTCGGCGCTCGTGCCTCGTCACCGTACGGGACCGGCGCGGCGGCGATGATAGCCGCGGGATTGGGAAAGTCGGGGGTATGTGTGGTAAGTGGAATGGCAATGGGTATCGACGCGGCGGCCCATCGTGGTGCCTTGGAAACGCCAGGCGGCAGCATGGCTGTTCTCGGCGGCGGCGTAGATGTGGTATACCCTGCCGCAAACCGGCAGTTATATCAGTTGCTGGCGGAAAACGGTGCGGTGTTTTCCGAATACCCGCCCGCTTCCCGGCCAAGGCCGTGGCGCTTCCCGGCCAGGAATCGGATAATAGCGGGTATATCGCGCGCGGTGGTGGTAGTAGAGGCGAGGGAGAGGAGCGGATCGCTCATTACCGCCGATTTCTGCCTGGAACAGGGTGGCGAGGTATGCGCCGTGCCCGGCAGCGTCTTCTCCGAACTGTCGGCGGGTCCGAACCGACTGATACAGGAGGGAGCAATGGCCGTCACCAACGCCGGTGATCTGCTTCAGGCCCTGGGACTGGAGGCACAGGGGAGCTCCGCCGATGCATCGCGGGGCGGCAGTTCTCCCGCAGCCGACCTTTCCCGGGAAGAAGAAAAGGTCTACGCGGCCCTCGACAGCAGCCCCAGGCAGCCGGATACTCTGGTGGACCGCACCGGCCTCAGCAGCCGCCGGGTGGCGGCTTCACTCATTGCCCTGGAAATCAAAGGGTTGGCTTGCCATGAACCGGGCAGGGGTTTCTCTCGTCTGAGATGAAAATCAAGGGATAGGCAATGCCTGCGTCGAAATGTACCCCAAATCAACAGGAGTTGAGCCATTGGAAGCTGCCTATCAACCTGGAGATGCCAGGGAAGAGGACCTGGAGATACTCGAGCAGTATCTGCAGTCCCTCGCCCAAGCGGGAAATTCAGAGAAGACCATCGTCGCCTACCGGCGGGATTGCCGGCACTTTCTGAGGTTCGTCGCGCGCGAGGGCCGCGACTTTCCCGGCGATGTGGATTACCGCTTCCTGCGCCGCTATGCGGCCCATCTCTCCGGATTCGATTACCAGAAGTCCAGTATCAGCCGCAAGCTGTCCTCGGTGAGAGGGCTCTTTCGTTTCTGCCGCGCCGAGGGGCTCATAGAGGCAAGCCCGGCGGACTCTCTATCATCCCCCAAGCTGCCGAGCAAACTGCCGGCGGTACTCAGGCCCACCGAGGTCGAGGCCTTCCTGAATTCCATCGATACCAGCAAACCGCTGGGAATGCGTGACCGCGCTATCTTCGAGTTGATGTATGGATGCGGCTTGCGCAGCGAGGAGGTCATCAACCTGGATCTGGTGGATCTGGACCTGGAACAGGAGGAGCTGACCGTTGCGGGCAAGGGCAACAAGACCCGGGTGCTCCCCGTCGGTGAGGTTGCAAATTACGCTGTTCGGGTATATCTAGAACAAGGCAGGCCCGAGTTGGTGCCCGATGGCGAAAAAGGCGATGATGTACGCTCCGGAGGGGCGATGTTCCTGTCGGTCAGGGGCAGGCGTCTGGGCACATCGGATATCAGGCGAAGCACTACCAAATACGTGAGAAAGGCATCGGTGAACACCAATACGTCATCACATGTGTTCCGGCATTGTTTTGCCACTCATCTGCTGGAAGGGGGCGCGGATCTCAGGGCGGTACAGGAACTACTGGGGCACGCGGCGATTTCGACTACCCAACGTTATACCCATGTGAGCGGCGCCCACCTGCGGAAGGTATACGAACGCTCCCATCCTCGCGCTCGCGAATAAAGGAATCAGCGGTCTTGACCGATAAGGGGCGTCACAACCCATGAAACTCATCTGAGAGGCAATGCCGGAAGAAAATAAGGAAATCAACGAGTTATGGAGGCAATATAAGAAAGATGGCGATGTTCAGGCGCGTGACCGCCTTATCCTGAACTATGCGCCCTTGGTCAAATACGTGGCCGGCAGGATGGGTTCCAATTTCCCATCCCATGTGGACGAGTCGGACCTCATCAGCTATGGCCTGTTGGGGCTCATCGGTGCTCTTGAGCGGTTCGAACCCGATCGCAACATCAAGTTTGAGACATACGCTATCGCTCGCATCAAGGGTTCGATCCTTGATGAATTACGTTCGCTGGACTGGGTACCGCGGTCCGTGCGCAGCATCGCTCGTAAGATAGAGAAGAGCAGTGCGGCCTTGGAGAACAAACTTCACCGGGCGCCCACGGACGAGGAGATTGCCAGGGACCTGGACATTTCCGATGATGAATTTCAGGAGGCACTGACCAAGATCAGCAGCAGTTCCATCGTCGCCCTGGAAGAGCTCTGGACCATCTCCAGCACCGGTACCGAATCGGTCGCGCTGATCGATACCATAGAGGAAGATCGGAAGAGCGTCGTGTAGGGAAAGAGTGTAGATCTCGGTGGTCGCCGTAGCATTACAAAAAAAAAAAAAAAAAAAAACCACATCCCATCAGCCATCAACGTAAAACATAACAATAA
>CAJVWY010000146.1 GCA_913009925.1 uncultured bacterium | reverse complement strand
TCCGCTGCCTGGTGGCGCGGAACGGGCTGGAGGGGCTGAGGCTGGTGCGGCGGGAGAACCCGGGCATCATGGTGCTGGACCTGATGCTGCCCAAGATGGACGGCTGGAAACTCTGCCGCCAGGTGCGTGACGAGGGCTTCGACCTGCCGATCATCATCTGCAGCGCCAGGACCAGCGAGTTCGACAAGGTGGAGATGCTGGAAATGGGCGCCGATGACTATCTGGTCAAACCCTTCAGCATGGCGGAGCTGCTGGCCCGGGTGAAGGCGAACCTGCGGCGAACAGGCACCTATGCCGCCCAGGCCCACATGGAAACCATCAAGGTGGGCCCCTTGCTCATCGACCCGGAACGCAAGGAGGCCTTCGCCGGCGGGGAGCCGCTGCGGCTCACACCCAAGGAGCTGGCCATCCTGCATCTGTTGGTCCGCGAGGCTCCCAAGCCCCTGTCGCGGGAGGATATCTACCGCGGCGTCTGGGGCTACGAGATGCTGCATGGCGATCGCTCGGTGGATGTCTTCATCAAGCGGTTACGCCAGAAGCTGCAGGAGGGCATACCCGGCTACACCTTCATCCAGACCCAGTACGGCTTCGGCTACAAGTTCGAGCAGAAAGAGGCCAGCGGCTCAGACAGTGTAAAAGGTTAGGTGGGCAGGGTGAAGCTGATGCTGGTGCCGAAGCCCTCGCGGCTCTCGGCGGCCACCTCGCCGCCGGCGCTCTCGATGATGTGCTTGACGATGGAGAGCCCCAGTCCCGTGCCTCCCAGCCGCTTGGATCGCGACTTGTCCACCCGGTAGAAACGCTCGAAGATATGGGGCAGGTGCTCGGCGTCGATGCCGATGCCGTCGTCCCTGACGGTGACCTTTACCTTCCCGTTCTCCTTTTCAGCCAGCAGCTGGACCCGCGAGCCGCGGCCGCTGTATTTGACCGAGTTCTCTATCATGTTGGTCAGGACCGTTCGGGCCATGCGTCCCTCCAGCGGCAGGCGCGCCTCCGGGGGGACCCGGTTCTCCAGCTGGACCTCGAACCGGTCCGTCTTGGGCCGCAGCTCCTCCATTATCTCGTCCACCAGGGGCCTGAGCGGGATGTCGCCCTTCAGATCCTGTTCGGACCCGGATTCCAGCTCGGAGAGGAACAGCAATTCGTCGATGAGCTGCGCCAGGCGCGTGCTCTCGTTCTCCACCCGGTCGAGAAAGCGTACGCGGTCTGCGTCTCCCAGCTCCGGATCCTTGAGGCTCTCGACCAGCGCCCGGATTCCCGCCAGCGGTGTACGCAGCTCATGGGAGACGGTGGCGGCGAACTGGGAGCGCATCCGGCCATAGTCCACCTTCTCCGCCATGTCCCTGAGGAAGATGATGCATTCCGGTGCTTCCAGCGCCTGGTAAGGGAAGAGCCAGATCTGGAAGGGGCGTCGCCCGGAGGCGTAGAGCCTGATGACGGCGTCGGCCGGCGTCTGCGATTTCAGCGCTTCGCGTACCATGTCGTCCAGTTCATGGCTCTCCATGCTTTCCAGCAGGCTGCGGCGCCGTCGCGGCTGGTCCAGCGCCTCTTCGGCGCTATGGCTCAGGTTGATGATGTTACATCCCTGGTTGACGATGATCATCGGCAGCGGTGATGTCTTGAGCAGCATGTCCAGACGGATCTTGAGCCGGGGGATCTCGTCGCACAGGGCCGCCTGCTCGCCCACCCGCTTTGCCGCGTCCACCAGGCTCTCCTCCGAGCCGGGCTGCAGATGGGCAACGATCTTCTTCCGTTCGGTGCGCGCGCGCACCACATAGGTGAGCAGGACCACCGCCGTCAGGACCGATACGGCGACAATGATGCTGTAGGGGGCGTTCATGGCAGCTATCACTCTCCGAAGCGCTCTTTAATGTCCGGCAGCGACCGGTCGAAGTACTCCGCGTCCAGCTCACCGGTAACCAGGAAGCTGACGCGGACACCCATGTCCACCACCTGGTCGGCCATACGCTCGATGTAGCGGCTGGCCAGGGCAATGTGGGTGGCCCATTCGTAGGCCTCGGCGGCCTCTTCCTTCTCCTTGGGATGAAGCAGGCGGGAGAGGATGTCCTTGTACATCTCGTCGATAGGCTCGTCGATGACCTCCAGGGACTCCGCCAGCTTGGCGTCGCGGTCGGCGAAGGCCTTGATCCCCTGCCTGAGGACTTCCAGGGCCTGGGCCGACATCTTGCGCAGGACCTCGAAATAGGGCTCGGCGGCCTCGGTACGCTCTATGCGCTTGGCGATCTTGGCGATATTCACCGCCAGGTCGCCCACGCGCTCCAGATGCATGCTCATCAGCAGGCAGGTGTGCAGCAGCCTCAGGTCGCTGGCCACAGGCTGCTGCTGGGCCTGCAGCGCCAGGCACTTGCCCTCTATCCAGAGGCCGAGTTCGTTGATATCCTCGTCGCCGGCGATGACGCTGTTGGCCTGCGCGCGGTTCCCGTCCAGAAGCGCCTGGGTGGAGAGGTCAACCGCTTCGATGACCATGCTGCCCATGCGCAGTATCTCTTCGTTGAGCAGTTTCAGCCCTTCATGGTATGACTGTCTGGCCATGGCTTTAGCCGAACCTCCCGGTTATGTAGTTTTCCGTTTCCTTTTTATCCGGCATGGTGAATATCTTGCTGGTGGGTCCGTATTCGACAAGACGGCCCGGATCTCCCGTCTCGCTGGCAAGCAGGAAGCCCGTGAAGTCGGAGATACGGGCCGCCTGCTGCATATTGTGAGTCACTATCACGATAGTGTAGTTCTCCTTCAGCTCCTCGATGGTATCCTCTATTTTCTGTGTCGAGGCGGGATCAAGCGCCGAGCAAGGTTCATCCATGAGGATTATGTCCGGCTCCACCGCCAGGGCGCGAGCGATGCACAAGCGCTGCTGTTGCCCTCCTGAGAGGCTGCCGCCTCGCTTGTCAAGTTTGTTCTTGACCTCATCCCACAAGGCTGCCATTTTGAGGGACCGCTCGACAATAGATGCGATCTCGCTCTTGTTCTTCACGTTTCCGGCAAGCCGGAGGCCGGCGCTGACATTCTCGGCGATCGACATCAGGGGGAAGGGGTTCGGTTTCTGGAATACCATGCCGATGCCCCGGCGGACCTCCGTGGCGTCCACCTCCGGAGCGTAGATATCCTTGCCGTCCCAGATCACCTCTCCGGAGATTTTTGCTCCCGGCACCAGCTCGTGCATCCGGTTGAGACACCGCAGGAAAGTTGATTTACCGCAGCCCGACGGGCCGATAAGCGCCGTCACCATGTTGGCCGGTATATCGATAGTAATTTCGTCGATGGCCCGGATGTCGCCGAAAGACGCGCTTAAATTCGTAGTGTTGATAGAACCCGCCATTTCTTACCGGACGCTCATCTTTCTGCCGAAGAAGAGTTTCGATGCCACGCTTAATATTAACACCATCAGGACCAGCACGAGGGACCCGGCCCAGGCCTGCTGGTGCCAGTCGGCATAGGGAG
>CAJVWY010000145.1 GCA_913009925.1 uncultured bacterium | reverse complement strand
CTTTTTTAGCTGGAGCCCGTAAATGTATCCGTTATAAAAAACCATTTTGGAAGGGGTGATCTGCAATGTATAATCGTCGCAGACAAAACTGCTGTGGCCCACGAAACTTCCTTCATTCCCATAAACCATGGCCGCCTCCTGACATCGATGCCATACCGGCCCTCATTGAGGTAACCCCCATTACCCACGCGAACTCGAACCGTCATCATGCCCTCCCTTGGCGTTCGAAGAATCCAGATGAATCAACGTGTTCTCACCAAGTGATGAAGTACCCTCAGGGGTATTAAAACTTAACATTTTTTAATTGTCAAGAACCAAAGTTACTTTTGCGAATAAAAAATTCCCTCTGTCTTAAACATAACCAAAGTACCTGCATTGGGCGGGATAGACACCCTGTCTTCCTCTCCGGCCTGCCGCCCTGCATTGCCACAAATCTTCCATTCTTTTCCTTATCTGGAAGCCGCTGCGGGCAAGCTGGAGGGCCGTACAGGGCTTTCCCTGCCGGACCTGCGTGAACCCCTCTGCCATGACTGCGATCTCTATGACGATGATCACGATGATGAGCTGGAGTGTTCCTGTTTCCTGATACTTCACTTGTTGTTGTAGCGGAGGTGTCCTGTCGCCGCAGGGTGTGGCGGCTGGACGTATCCACCTCATGCTTCCAGAAGGAAGATGGCTCTTCCTGTTAGGTCTCGCGAGATTTACTGTTCCTTCATTACAATGGCCTCGGTAGGGCATACTTCCTCACAGGTGCCGCAGCCGTCACAGTCATCCGGCCGCACCAGCACTGAGATATCTTCAGAGTCCAGCTCCAGGCATTCGTTGGGGCATTCGTCTATGCAGATGCCGCAGCCTGTGCATTCCTCAGGATCGATACTGGGTCTTTCAGCCAATCAGGGTCACCGCCTTTCTCCTGGTGTGAGTCTCCGGCCCGCCTTCCGGCTAGCCGCCGCAGCCACAGCTGTGGCCGCCATTCGCAGACCCGGGATCATCTCCCGGCTCGCCATCGGAGAGGGCATGGGCGATGATGTTGTTGACCTGCTCCATGAGCTGGTTGAACTTCCCCTGAGCCAGATTGAACTCCCTGACCGCCGGGATATCGCCGATCTGCGCCTGTAGCTCCTTCAGCTCGCCGATCTGCTCTTCCGGCAACTCCAGCCCCGTGCTGGCCGCTCGCCTGATAACCTCCTGCTTCTCCTGAAGGCGGCCGATCATGTTGGTCGCCGTTTCGTCTCCCTCCACTTGCTGTGCCGCCGTTTTCAGCTGGGAGAGCTCCTCGCAGCTGGATATCGCGTCCGCCAGTTCCTGTGCCTTGTCAAGCACTATCGTCATGGCTACTCCATTCTTTGGTAACAGGTATCTGTTTTAGGCTAGCGGATGAATGCAGCCCTTGCAAACAGCATTACTTACAGCCGGGTCCCGTCCTCAACCAGTGCGCGCCTCCAGGGACCTGGCCTTCTTAACAATATAATAGGCCACCACCAGGATGAAGATGATCGCCACATGCATGCCTAACTCCATCAGGCTCTCGTTGAAGCTGCGCTCACCCTCTCCCAGCGACATCTGGGCATCGATGACCAGGATGCGCCGGAGGCTGGAGATGATGCCGATGAACAGGAAGGGCGCCACGGAGAACTTCTCGCGCCTCAGATAGCGGATGATGGTCCAGAGCACCTCGGCGATGATGAGCACGAACAGAGCGTCGTTTACCACCAGCAGGATGGAGACGACGCTCAGGTCGGTGAAGTTCTTCACCGCGTATCCGAGCATCACCAGGGCTGCCACCACCAGCAGCACAGCGACGGCGATATGGATTACATCGTCGGCGATTATCAGCAGCCGGCGCGCCCATTCCACCGCCAGCGGCGTCCGTTTCCGGTTGTTGTCCGTATCCATCAGTTAGCTCTACCTCTCACCAGTGACCTTTCCCTGCCGGTTGCAAATAAACTGCATATTTATTTCGAGACCGCCGGGAAGGAACCTGCGCCGCCAGCCGGTAGAATATATTACCCGTTTCCTTGCCACCGGCGCTACCGGGTTCCAGGCGCCGCAGCGTAATTTTTTTATTCCTCCAGCGTCATAGAGGCGACAGATAAATCCTGATAAGGGAGAAAAGATGAATTCAAGGAACAGAAACATAGCAATCGCCGCGCTCCTGCTGGGGATCATAGCCGCGGTGTCGTTGGTCTTCCTCATCCACGGCTGCAGTTCGGACGAGGAACAGGCGACCGGGAGAACCGGCACGACCGACACATCCACAACGGCGAAGACGGTGAACACCGCCGCCACAACCGCGGCGGTTAAGACTGTGACCGTGACCACCCCCGCTCCCGAGCCGTCTCCCGCTCCACCGGCGCCGGAGCACGGGCCTTACATGACCCAGGGGTCTGCCGTGGCTTATGTGGAGAGCCTTGGTGACCCGGGCTACCCGATGAATGCGATAGATCCCGCCGGCACCTGGCGCCCCGATGCCGTCCTGCATGTGATCCGCGCCACGTCCTCCGGTTCGGCCGGCTACGCCGGCGACTACTACTTCTTCTTCGTCAACGGCTACCTGGTCGGACAGGAGTTCTTCACCTATGGCGAACCAGCCCCGGCGCCGGATGACAACACCTTCGTCGTCAGCTTCCAGGTCTTCAACCCCGGCGACCCTCACTGCTGCCCGTCCGGCGGCAACGCCACGGTTCGTTTTCACTGGGACGGCGCCACGCTGCAGACGCTGGACCCGATGACCGGCGCGACCATGTCGTAGCCAGCCGGCACGGGACCAGCTGTGTTACTTACGTCTATCCGGAACAGGCCGCCACAATAGTCCCGTACAAACTGGCCTCTCGCGAACTTAACAAGAAGACCTCGGCCACCTTCCCAGGAGCTGCTTCGCTGTATCTGCACGCGAAGGACAGGATGTTTTCGTCATTGACAGCTGTATTTACTGCGATGATAAAGGCCGGATATGATCGGGTTGCCTCTTTATGCAAACCACGATGATATCGTCTAACGGGCTCTTCATGTCGTCAGGAACGGCTTTTTTATAAATGATGTTCACAAGTTCCTGTGCTTCCACGTCGGCATTTTGGCTCAGCACCTCCGCGAGCTTCTCCAGAGGCCTGTCCCTGAATGCGGAGCTTTCAGTAATCCCGTCTGTTGTCGCCAGAAATATCTCGCCGGGTCTGAGCGACACTGTGGTGGCTTCAATTCTCAGGTCGGACACGATACCGATAGGCAGGATATGGCTGCTTTGAAGCATCTTCGGGCTTTCTTCCCCTTTTAAGTAAAGCAGCGGTGGTGGGTGTCCGGCGTTTACGTAAATAATCCTGTCTTCATATATGAACGCGCAAAACATGGTGATAAACATATCCTCGGGGAAAGCTGAAATGATGCGGAAGTTCACTCTTTCCAACAGGTCAGTCAAATCAGAAGTGCGTTCAAGCGCCTCGGTGACGCTTTGGTTCAGCA
>CAJVWY010000144.1 GCA_913009925.1 uncultured bacterium | reverse complement strand
AGCTGAGGAAACGTCTCAAGGCCGCCTTTGATGAGGAAGGTATCGAGATTCCCTTCCCCCAGAGGGTAATCCATCAGGCGAAGGATTAGGGTTGCAGGTGGCTCAGTCCGCCAGCAGTTTCTCCAGCTTCTCCACCCGCGACCGGAGTTTGCGTTTGGGGATGGTGCCGAAAGCTCCCGCCGTCCCCATCTCTCCCAGATAGACTCCCGGCAGCATGGCAAAGCGGATCCAGGCCTCCACATGGACGGTCCCCGCCGACGGCTCCACCAGGATGTATTGGGGTGAGATCATGAAACCCTTGCCCTTCTTCCAGGCCCGGCGCCCTTCATGATCGATCTTCTCGAAGCCCTCACCTTCAAGGTAGGCGGCGGCGATCCTGCCGACCTCGTCCGCTTTCCTGACGGTCTTTATATCGTTGATGTACCTGCTCATAACTCCCCGCTACCTAGAGTATCTTGGTCGCTTCGGCCAGATTGAGACGGTTCACCCGGTGGATAGCCGGCAGCGCCGCCAGGATCATCACCGCCAGGATACCCAGAGCGGTGATCACGTAGTCGATGGTGCTGATGTAAACCGTCATGGAGAATATATCCGTATTGAAGGTCTGGGCCAGCCGGTAGGTTATCCAGTAGCCCAGCAGCAGCCCCGGCGCCAGCGCCAGCAGCCAGAGGATGATGTTCTCGTAAGTGAGGATGGAGGCTATCCTGCCGCGGCTGGCGCCCACCGAACGCATGGTGGCCAGTTCCCGTTGCTGTTCCAGTACATTGATTGTCATGGTGTTGAACAGGAGCGCGAAGGACATGGCTATACCGAAGGCCATAATGACGCCCATGAAAGCGTAATAGATGTTCATCAGCTGCCTCCAGTCCTGGCGTATGCCTGATTTAAGCTGGGCGCCGGCGTTGTCGGGCAGGCGGCCCAGGCTGTTTTTCACGGCCTGGGCCTGGCCGGGCCCGGCGGTGACATTGACGCCGTTGAAGATCAGCGCCGTCTGTCCCGTCCACCGGCCCAGCTGCGCCAGCGACACATACGCCACGGCGCTCATGAGCTCGTTCGTCAACGCCGAGATGGTCAGCGGTCGTGAGCCCTGCGGCGTGGTAACGGTGACCGTATCGCCTTTCTTTACGCCCAGCATGTTGGCGCTGGCGGTAGTAAGAATGATCTTTCCATCTACCAGGGCCTGCTCCTGGGTGGTGTCACTCCCAAGATCCAGCATGTGCAGGGTCTCATCCGGAGATATGGCGGTAAGGACGATCTCCTGTGTCTTGTCGTTCGCGGAAATGGTAACCGGCAGCTGCAGGTAGGGCTCGGCTTTGGTGACCCCCGGCAGGCTCTCGATCTTCTTCAGCGTTTCCTCCCCCTGGGGCTTGTTGAACCCGGCCATGACGTTCCAGCGTTCCACGTCTTGGAAGTTGTGGTCCAGCATATAATTGATGGAAGTGATCATCCCCCAGGACATGAGGAGCAGCATAAAGGAGAACACCACTCCCAGCGCCGTGGAGACGGCCCGGCGGCGCACACGGAATACGTTGCGCAGCGACAGCTTCAGCCACAGCGGCAGCGGTAACAGCTTCTCGAAAAACGATATCCGCCCCTTCGTCTGGGCCGACGCCGGGTCGGTGTGCATGGCCTGGGCCGGCGCCATGCGGGAAACCGAGAGGGACGGTCCCAGCCCGGCCAGGGCGGTGATGACGACACTGATGACAACACCCAAAAACAACAGGCTGTAGTGCATGGAGGTCTTTACCAGGGGAATGCCCAGCTCCCCCGCGTAAAGGCCGGTTATCCACCGCTCCAGGGGAAAGCTTCCCAGGACTCCCAGAACGGAGCCGATGAGTCCGATAAAGAAGGCGATGGCCAGGTACTGCACGGCGATGGCGCGGTTGCTGTAGCCGATGGCTTTCATAACCCCAATCTGCGGCTGTTGCGCCCGCACCATGCGGCTGAGCAGGATGAATACGGAAGCGGCCGCCACCAGCAGTATAAGCGCCGGCATGATGTAGGCCATCTCCCTGAAGCCCTCCAGATCGAGGTTCAGCGCGGCGAACGAGGGTTGGCTGATCCGGGGTGTGGTCTCGGTGATGGTATATGGCTTTAACTTGTCGCTTATCTTCGCGGTCACCGCGTCTGCGTCCGCCCCGGTGGCGAAAGTTACGGCGATGTTGTTGATGACGCCCTGGTTGCCGGTAAGCTCCTGCAGGTCGGCCAGGGGCAGAAACAGGACGGCGAAGGTCCGGGGCGAAGGCAGGATATCCTGTTTGCTGGGACTGACGATGAGGTATTCGGGGCTGGCCACTATACCGGTTACGTCCAGGCTGGTCTCCACGCCGTTGATGATGGGGGTTACCTTGTCCCCCGGGGAGATCTTGTAGAAATCGGCGAAATGTGTCTCCACCAGCGCCTGGCTGGAATCCCCCCTCTGGAAATAAGAGCCCTGCTCCACCAGCAGGTCATTGACTTCGGGGCGTGAGTCTGCGGGAATGCCGATGAGTCGCGAGCGGACCTGCTCGTCGCCGGTTTCAGCCTGGGGCGGCAGGGTCAGGCTGGAATCCAGCACCAGGCGGCCGGTCACGCCCTCCACACCATCGATGTTCTTGACCGCGGCTATGGCCGACGCGTCCCCCTTTGCCAGAGAGAAGGTCACATCGGCGAAACGCAGCTCGTCGTAGGTATGGTTGTAGGAGGTGCTCAGGTCGCGGTAAGCGCCCAGCAGCGCCGCCAGGCTGGTGATGCCCAGGGCGACGATGACGATGAGGGCGATGGATTGCGCCAGAGAGGCACGGACATCGCGCCGGCTTTTCAGCAACAGCCGCCTGATCATCTGTTCACCATTCCAGTTGCGAGGCGTCCACGGGATTATCGTTCTGTTCGATACTGGCGACGGACCCATCATGGATGTGGACGATGCTGTCGGCCATGGGGGCCAGGGCGGTGTTATGGGTCACCATTATCACGGTGGTGCCCCGGTCGTGGCTCATGTTGTGAAGGACGCTGAGCACATGCCGGCCCGTCTCCACATCCAGGTTACCGGTGGGCTCGTCGCACAGGATAACACTGGAGTCGTTCGCCAGGGCCCGGGCGATGGCGACCCGCTGCTGCTCGCCGCCGGAGAGTTGTGAGGGGAAATGCCCGGAGCGGTCCTTCAGACCCACCATGCCCAGGAGCTCCAGCGCCCGCCCTTTCATGTCGGGCTGGTCCTTGTGCAATGCCAGGGCGAACTCCACGTTCTCCCGGGCGTTCAAGGTCGGGATCAGGTTGAAGAACTGGAAGATGAAGCCCACCTGGTCGCGCCGGTAACCGGTGAGCTGCTTGTCTCCCAGCACGGCGATGTTCCGGCCCTGGACCAGTACCCGGCCGCTGGTGGGCCGGTCCAGGCCGCCGATGAGGTTCAGTGTGGTGGTCTTGCCGCAGCCGGAGGGTCCCAGCAGTACGGTGAAAACGCCCGCCGGCAGACTGAGCTCCA
>CAJVWY010000143.1 GCA_913009925.1 uncultured bacterium | reverse complement strand
CAGAGGCCAGCAAACAGCAGGCTGCCGGGGCCAGGCAAACGGCCATGGCCAGCGAGGTTCTGAACCAGGCGGCCGTGGAACTCAAGGCGGCCATCGCCGAATTCAAGACCAGGTGACGCAATTGGATATACCCTTCGACAAGGAGTTCCTGGAGACATTCAACGCCGAGGCCCGGGAGAAGCTGCAGAACCTCAGCGACGGATTGCTGTCAATGGAGGAATCAGCGGAAGACGAGGAAGGCATCAAGACCCTGTTCCGCGAGGCCCATACGCTCAAGGGCTCGGCGGGCATGATGGGTTTCGATGCCATCAAATCCCTGGCGCATCGCATCGAGGACATTCTCTCCGGGGTGCAGAAGGGCCAGTTCCTGCTGGACCAGGGGAAGACGGATATCATACTGGAGGCCATAGACCGGATTGAAGCACTATTGCCTACGGGCGAAGAGGGCGACATGGCCGACGACAACGTCACCGACCTGCTGGCAAGGATGGGTGAGCTCCAGCAGGACAGATGCGAACAGACCACCACCGGGGAGAATGAGGCGGACGGCGACGGACGGAAGGAAAAGGTACAGGCGGATGCCGGGAATACGGTTCCGCCCAAGGCGCGCAAACAGACGGAACCGACAATAAGGGTGAATATCGAACGTCTGGACAAGCTGCTCAACCTGCTGGGAGAGATCATCGTCAACCAGATAGGAACAGAGGGGCATGTGAGCGAGTTGGCCAGCCTGAAAGAAAAGTCCCACGAGCTTGTCCGGCTGTTCAAATCCATAACCCGGGAGATCGAGGAGTTCCGTTCCTCGCTGGACAGCGGTAAGGCGGATTCACTGACGCAGAAGATAAACAAGGCCGGCGATACGGCCACCGCCGTCTCCGAGGCGCTGGACAGCGCCGCGGCGAATCTCAGGGAGAGCACGGCGTCACATAGACTCGCACTCAAGGAGCTGCACGACAGCACCCTGAACGTGAGGATGCTGCCGCTGGCCACCATCTTCAGCCAGTACCCGCGAGTGGTGCGGGATGCCTCCAAATCCTGCGGCAAGAAAGCCAAGCTGGTGATTAGCGGCGAGAAGACGGAGCTGGACAAACGCATACTGGAGCAGATATCCGATCCGCTGCTGCATATCATCCGAAACTGTGTCGACCACGGCATCGAATCGCCCGCCGCACGGGAGGCCGCCGGCAAACCGGAGCAGGGGACCATCAGGCTGTCGGCGGAACAGCGCGGCGATGTGGTGGATATCATCATCGAGGATGACGGAGCCGGCATCGATGTAGCCAGGGTGAAGGCGATCGCCGTTCAAAAAGGATTGATAAGCGCCGACAGCGACATAGACGACGACCGGGCCCTGGACCTTATCTTCAGACCCGGTTTCTCAACCGCTGAAAAAGTAACCGATATCTCCGGACGCGGCGTGGGCATGGATGTGGTCAAGAACAATATCGAGCAGCTGGACGGTACGGTCACCGTGACCACCGAAACGGGACAGGGGACCAGAATTGTGGTGGCGCTGCCGGTGACGCTGGTAGTCATCGACGGGCTGCTGGTGGAAGGTGGTGGCCAGAAGTTCGTAGTCCCGGTATCGTCGGTAAGGGAAATGGTGGTGGTCACCCCGGAGGAGGTACAGTCCCTGGGCAGTCAGCGTGGTTTCCTGATGAGAGACTTGGCGATCCCCCTGGTGGATTTGCTTGATGCTCTTGACAGAGGCCACATCGAGGGCGGGGAAGGGAAATCGCACGTCATCGTCATTCAGAACAACTCCTACAACCTGGGTTTGCAGGTTGAGCGGCTCATCGGTGAACAGGAGATAGTGATCAAGCCTCTAAGCCGGTTTCTCGGGCATCATCCCTTCATCAGCGGCGTATCCATTCTGTCCGGGGGCGAGATAGCCGTAGTGCTGAACGTGCTGGAGATGGCCAGTTCCCTGGCGACGGGTGAGGGCGCCGTCCAGATGGCGGCCAGGACCGGTAGCGGGGAACAGCAACAGCGGAAGCGGTCGGTACTGGTGGTGGAGGACTCTCTGGTGGTGAGGGAACTTCAACGCAATATTCTGGAGGCGGCAGGATATGAGGTGAACACGGCCGTGGACGGCCGGGACGCCTTGTCGCGGCTGGATACCGGTCCGGTGGATTGTATTGTTACCGATATCGAGATGCCGGGCATGAACGGTTTCGACCTGACTACCGCCATCAGGCAGAGGGAGGATGTCAGGGAGATCCCGGTGATCATGGTCACCTCGCTCAAGAGTGATGAAGACAAGAAGAAAGGTATAGAGGTGGGGGCCGACGCCTATGTGGTCAAGGGATCTTTCGACCAGAAGACTTTGCTGGAGACCATCGAGCGGCTGGTAGCCTGAGGATGGATATGGAAGCGCACAACGAGCCGGTAACGGACCCGGTTAAGGTTTTGGTGTCGGACGATTCGCCGACGGTATGTCTGATGCTGACGCGCATGCTGGAGGCAGACCCGGGCATAGTGGTCATCGGAACCGCGGCCAACGGCCGGGACGCCATCGACAAGATATCGCGTCTCAAGCCGGACCTGGTGACCATGGATGTCAATATGCCGGTCATGGATGGCATCGAGGCCATAGAATATATCATGGCCTATTGCCCGCTGCCGGTGATAGTGATCAGCTCGGTGGTGGATGCGGAGTTTACCACCAACGCGGCGCGGGCGCTGGGCGCCGGCGCGGTCGATGTCCTATCCAAACCGACGCCGGATTCACTGGAAGACTTCGAGGATATCGCCGAAGAGCTCAGGGAGAAAATAAAGCTGCTCTCCCGGGTACGGGTGATAACCCACCCGCGGGCGCGTCTGCTTGATGACGAACGCGAGCAGAAGGCGAGAACCAACGCCGGGAGAGAACTGGTGGCCATTGCCTCCTCAACCGGTGGGCCCCAGGCGTTGAAACATATAGTCAGCAGCCTGCCGGAGGATTTCAACGCCTGCATCCTGATAGTTCAGCACATTGCAGTGGGTTTCACCGACGGGTTGATCGAATGGCTGGGATTCGGCAGCAAGATCAAGGTGGTAAAGGGGCGTGACGGCATGGCGCTCAACCCGGGCGAGGTGGTGATCGCGCCGGACGGGCTGCACATGATGGTGACGAACAATAATCGCATCCGGTTGCAGGACCGGTACGTACCCGGGCCGCACATGCCCTCGGCCGACGTGCTGCTGGAGTCGGTGGCCGAGGTCGGCGGCAAGAAAAGCATGGGCATAATCCTCACCGGCATGGGTCATGACGGAGCGGCGGGCATCAAGGCGATCCATGACAAGGGCGGCCTCACCATCGCCCAGGACGAGGAGACCTCGGTCGTATACGGTATGGCCAAAGAGGCAGTGAAACTGGGTGCTGTCGACAAGATCGCGCCCTTGACCGATATAAGTAGAATGATCATGGAACAGGTGTGAAAGTGAGTACGGAAGCAGCATATAGATCGGAAGAGGGCCGTGTAGGGAAAGGGGGTAGATGTCGGGGGG
>CAJVWY010000142.1 GCA_913009925.1 uncultured bacterium | reverse complement strand
TTCGGTCGCCCAGCTGGATGGTCGGCAGCATCGAACCTGAAGGTATCTTGTAAGGCTTGGCCACCGTGGCCTGGACGAACATGGCGACGGCAAACGCCACAGCCAGGGGGATGACCACATCACGCAATAGTTTTTTCACGGTGAAGCGGCGAGGCCGCTCCATCTCCACGCCGGCGGCAGCCGGGGTTTCCATGGCGGGGCGGAGATCCTCCGGCCCGGCGCCCGGATACCCTGGGCGCTGCTCGCCGGCCGCGCTATCGCCTCCGGGTTCGCTCCTGGGGACAGAGGGGGGTTCCCATCCCGGCGGCGGAGGGGTTACCCATCCACCATCACGGTCGGAGGGCCGGCCGGCTTCCTTGCCGCCGTTGCCGTCAGCCCCCTGCTTGAATTGTTTATCTTCTTCCGGACCCAATGTCTATCCGCAGCCTGTCTTCATACTGATTATCAACAGGGGTTCCCTGTCTTGTTATCCTGTATCCCATACTAGCTACTTTCAGGCCCGGCCGCCAACAAAAAATCCCCGGACAGGAAGATCCCGGCCGGATTCAGATGGCCATCAGGCGGACGAATTCATCCTGGAAGGACTTGTTGAGGGGAAGGGCCACGTGCCTGATGGCGGCGCGTACCTCACTCAGCGCCCGGCGATGCTCCTCGCCCAGCATGAGCACCGCCCCCTGGCAGGCGGCGTCATCCAGCACATCGACCTTTTCATTGGGCAGGTCAGGGAACATCTTCAGAACCCGGGCGTTGTCCAGATCGATATAGCTGCCGAAGGTGCCGGTTATGAGCATGCGGTCCAGTTCATCACTGCCCAGCTTCTTCTGCAACACGGAGATGGCGGCGTGTATCGATGCCTTGACCAGCTGGAAAGAACGGATATCGTGCTGCCCCACGGTGATGGGGTTGTCGCCGGCGGCGATGGTTATGGGTCCCTCCCGGAGCAGCTTGCCGCTCTCGTCGACCCAGTTGTGCCGCCGCATCTCGGCGATGACATCGATAAGGCCGGAGCCGCAGATGCCCCGGGGCTCGCCACCTCCCACCACTTTGAAATCAAAGCTGCCGCCGTTCAGGACCGCCTGGTAGATGGCGCCCTCGGTGGCAGAAAGGCCGAAGGACATATGAGTGTCCTCATAGGCCGGGCCCGCCGGGCTGGACGCCACCAGGATCTTCTCCCGGTTACCCAGAGCCATCTCACAATTTGTGCCTACGTCGACGATGAGCTCCATCTTGTCGCTGGCGGTCATCCGTACCAGAAGGATATCGG
Organism: uncultured bacterium; assembly: GCA_913009925.1. Classification (GTDB taxonomy): domain Bacteria; phylum Actinomycetota; class Thermoleophilia; order BMS3ABIN01; family BMS3ABIN01; genus BMS3ABIN01. The sequence continues at coordinate 2,311 of CAJVWY010000142.1, read as the reverse complement.
CCAGGGCGTCAGAGCCCACAAAGCCGAAGATGGGGCTGGGGATGAACAGGTTGGCGACCGGCAGTTCCACACCCAGGGAAGCAGCCGGCGCGTAAAAATCCTCGGCGCCCTTCAGATTATACGGCGAACCGCAGAGCGGCTCCGGATCCAGGTTGAGCATGAAGGCGTACATGGCCGAGTTACCCACCGCCACCACTTCCTGGATATCCCCGGTGCTGATTTCCGCGTCGCGGCACAGGCGGCCGATGGAATCATTGATAGTAGAGATCACCTGGTCATGCAAGACGGCGCGGACACCGTCGTCCTCTGCCGCCAGGCCCAGCCGGCTGGCGATATCTGCTCCGTATTCCTTTTGGGGGTTGGAGACCACCAGGGTGTCCAGCACCCGCCCGTCCGCCAGATCCACCAGACGGGACCATACGCTGGAGGTGCCCACATCTACAGCTACACCGTAGCCCGTTTCCGTCATCCTGTCATCCACCTTGTCCATCTCCCAGGTCCGCAACCGGCATGTTCGGCGACCGCCGGGACCAGTCTGGTCTGAGCTTGAATTGTGAATAATACCAGCGGATTCAGGGTAGCAGAAAAGCAAAATGCAGACAAACCGGTTAAATATCAGCATATTCGATTTATTAGAATGAATACTGTGGAATTAGCCATATTTCTCTGGTAGACTAAGCTTGGGTGTGGGGTATAGGGAACGGTATTCTTGCCATGAGAGCGTCTTTGTGAATTCTTCCTGCCCCCCCTTTTTTCATGTAATCTGCTGATAGATAATTGTTATACCTGTTACCTGACTGCATTAAGTGAGAGGGGTCTGTGTGAAGGCCATGGTGATCCTGCCGTCCTGGAAACCGGACGACATCTATCCCTCCAAGCTGGCCAAATCGGCCATCAGCTACCAGCATCCTCTGGGCCTGCTCTACATCGCCACCTGCATCCAGGAGGCCGGCCATGAAGTTCGCATGATCGACGGCGCCTTCTGGACCCAGTCGGAGGTGCTGGACCAGGTCCAGTCGTTCGCACCGGATTTCGTCGGCCTCTCCGCCAACGCCTCCATGTGGAAGAAGGCCTGCCAGACTGCCGCTGACATCAAGGCGATCGATGCTTCGATCCATGTCTCTGCCGCCGGCCCCTACCCCACCGCCGTCGAAGAGAAGTGCCTGGACCAGTGCGAACACCTGGATTCGGTGGTCATCGGCGAGGGCGAGGAGACGGTTCCCGAACTCTGCGAGAGGATCGAGAACAACGCCGGCCTGGACGGCATCGCCGGCGTAGCCTTCCGCGGCGGCGACGGCGGCATCGTGGCCAACGAGCCACGACCCCTGATCGAGGACCTGGACAGCATCCCCATCCCCCGCCGTGAGCTTCTGGGCGATTTTGACAAGTACGAGTCACCGCCGGGCAGCTACAAACAGAAGCCCATCGCCATCTGCATGACCACGCGCGGCTGCAAGGCCCGCTGTATCTACTGTTTCCAGATGAAGGGAGAGCGGCGCGTCCGCTACCGCAGCGTGAACAACGTGGTCAAGGAAGTGGCGGAGCTGGTGAACCGCTACGGTTTCCGCGAGATACGCTTCCTGGACGAGACCTTCACCGCCGACCGCGAACGGGCCATGGAGATCGTCAGGCGGTTCCAGGAAGAGAAGCTCGATTTCACCTGGTATATCTCCTCCCGGGTCAATACAGTGGACTATGAGATGCTGCAGGAATTCAAGAAGGCTGGCTGCTGGGCGGTGCTGTTCGGCGCCGAGAGCGGTGTGCAGAAGAACCTCAACACCATGCGCAAGGGCATCACCCTGGATCAGACCCGGGCGGCGGTGAAGGCGGCCAAGAAGGCGGGGCTCAAGGTCTATACCCCCTTTATCATCGGCATCCCCGGCGAGACTTACGAAGAGGCGCTCAAGACCATCGACTTCGCCATCGAGCTGGGCCCACACTACGCCAATTTCCATTCCATGACCCCGTTTCCGGGCACGGAGCTCTACGAGCGTATCGACGAATACGGCACCATGTCAACGGACACCGACGATTACACCTTCGAAAGCGCCGCCTTCGTTCCCTATACCATGACCAGGGAACAGATCGAGGAACTACGCACCCTCGGTTTCCGCAAGTTCTATTCCCGCCCCAAGTTCATCGTCAGGCGGCTGCTGGACGTACGCAGCTGGTATGACTTCAAGACCGTGATGAAGGGCGCCACCAGCTTCTTCTGGCTGTGGGTCAAACGGGACTCACTGAAAGTGGACCATCCCCCCAAGACCTCGACCAAGGCAGGGTAGTGTCCGCTTCCAGCCAACAGGCCGACTTG
>CAJVWY010000141.1 GCA_913009925.1 uncultured bacterium | reverse complement strand
AGTGCGGTTCGCGCAACACCTGGGCTTCTCCGGGTACCCGGAGATGATGAAGGCCGCCTGGGACGAGCACAAGCTGGCCGGCGGCGACGAGCAGATGAACTTCCCCGTGGACGACGACTTCTCCGGCAGGGCCGTGCGCACCGACATCCAGATCCTCCAGGAGACCATCCGCAAGAACAGGACGGACGACTTCCTGCGCATCATCGAGCTGCTGGAGAACGCCGAGTCCATCTGCCTTGCCGGCCTTTTCGAAGCCAGCATTGTAGTCGGCTATCTGAAGTACTACCTAGTCATCATGGGGCTGCCGGTGGTGGCGGTGACCGACAACTCCGAGGACTCCGTGGCCGGGGTGCTGGGGATGGACGAGAGGTCGGTGGTTGTCGCCATCGGTTTCGGCACAGCGCACCAGTTCCTGCTGAGACTGATCAAGGCAGCGCGCGAGCGGGAGACCGTGGTCGTGGGAATAAGTGACAACGAGTTCTCGGAAGTGGCCAAACAGGCCGACACCAACCTGTACTGCAGCAAGGAGACTACTTCATTCGCCCCTTCACTGGTGGGCGCCTTCAGTATCGCCAATGCCCTCATCTCGGCGCTTTATGCGCGTAACAAGGGGGAATGCGACGCCCATATCTCCCGTCTCAAGAGCCTGCCGCTCAGTTCAGACTGGCTGGTCTAGCGCCTGTTCCTATTCCCGCAGCCCCAGCGCCAGCGCACCCATCCCCGCGGATATCAGCAGCAACAATGACAGGAAGGAAAAGATGCCGAACAGGGATACCGCCTGGTTCAGGATCCCCTCCGCCAGGGAGCGCATGGCGGCGGCAACGACATCCTGCTCGCCGCCGCCGGGGCTTGATGACAACCAGCCGGCGAGGCTGCTCCGTAACGCCAGAACCGCAGCCAGGGGAACCCACGCAGCCAGGGCCGTGCAGATGCCGGGACTGACCAGGCGGCCCAGCCTGCGGCTGAAAACAGTGACCAGCAGACCCAGCACCAGCGATATGACAGTCAGCACCATGAGGACCCCCCTATAGTCCGAATGTGCTTGGCTGCCGAGGAACGTCATGGGTATGCTGATGATGTTCAAGGTAGTCTTGAGATCATCCGGGATACTGTCTATCCCCTGCCGGAGAACCTCCGGATCCTCGTAGACCGCGGAAGCAAAGTCCGGATCCTCCAGATAGGCGAGGAATTCAGGGCTGAGAACAGACAGGCCGGAGTGAAACTGCGGGTTCGCCAGCACCGGCTCCATCATTGCCTCGATGGTATGCTCGGCCTGCGAGCGGCCGCTGGCCTGATACATGACCGCCGTCACCAGGGTTAAAAAAAGGACGATAGTGAAACAGACAGCGAAGACCCATTTCAGATTCAAGATGTTTTTCCGCTCATATCGTATTGTGCCCCTGATGAACTCATATTAGGATATCATCGGACTGTGCGACTATTACCGATAGGGAGGTGACCGCCGTGATGCTCAGGTGATGCGTGCCCCTAAGCACCGCTCCGTGCCGAGCGGCAACCCGCAGTTCTGATTCAGGGGTGGGGGCGTTGGAACCGGTGTTCCCGGCGGTCTGCAAAACCGTTAGCCGCCTGTAACCCAGGTGGAAGTGGGTTCAACTCCCATTCGCCCCCTCCAACGTTTCGGATGTATAAGTAGATCCCCTGATAGATACATAACAGAACAATTGGTAGCATAATACAATTAATATATAATATTAAAATGAGCAGGTTTCACTGTCATTCTTCAACAGGCGGGAAACCAAATGGGCAAAGAGGATACTTCCTCCAATAGCAACAAAAGCCGGTCCCAACATTACGACCGGGATCTGCTGCAATACAAAGACAAGGGCGCCTCTTTAAGCTTCCTTGGCTCTGGTATCCTCAAGATCCTGGATTCACTCCCTTTCTACGTCCTCCTGATTGACAAGAACCATCGTATACTGCTGGCCAACAAGGCCACGAGAGACCGCCTGGAAATGGAGCCCAATGAACTGGTGGGAGAGTTCTGTCCCAAGATCGTTCACGACATCGAGGAAGGTACCTATCCCGGATGCCCCCTGGAGGAAGCGGTGGCGACACAGAAACCCGTAGTAAAAGATTATTACGATGAGGAACAAGGCAAATGGTTGAGAATCGCCATGTACCCTACCGGTTCCTGGACCGTGGATGGAGAAGCGATATACTTCCACATGATCGAAGATATCACTGAATATAAGAGTGCTATACAGAAATTAAAAAAGGTGGAGGAAGAATACCGGAAACTGCTCAAGCAACAGGGGGACCCGCCAGCTTGACAAGGTCACGCATGCGCTGCTGATCCCCGGGCTCCGTCCTGCCCGGCGTCTCCATGATGAGGGGCACATGGCGGATCTTGCGGATGCGGGCGAAGGCCCTGAGGCCCTCGATGGGGATCAGGCCCACACCCGGGTGTTCATGGCGATCCTTGAGCGAACCCAGTTCCACCGCCGAGTCGTTGAAGTGGATCATCCTCAGGCGTTTCAGCCCCACCAACCGGTCGAAATCATCGATCACCCGCCGCGCCGCCGCGGGCGTAGACAGATCATAGCCGGCGCCCCACAGGTGCGCCGTGTCCAGGCAGACGCCCAGGGGCAGGCAGCTGCCGGCGTCCTCGACGGCGTCGAGCACCGCCGCCAGTTCCTCAAACCGGGAGCCGGTGAGACCGCCGGCGCCGGCGCTGTTCTCCAGCAGTAGTTCGGGCGGCTCCACCCCGGGCGGGAACGGGCCGCCCTCTTTCTCCAGACGGCAGATGCCGTTAACCAGGGCCGCGCGGGCCTCCTCGGGCGTCCCGTCCTTCCTGCTGCCCAGATGGAACACCACGCCTTCGCATCCCAGGGCGATGGCCCGGTCCATATTGGCCCGCAACAGTTTCACCGACTTGGCATAGATGGGAGCGTTGCGGCCGATACGGCAGGACAGGTTGATAAGGTAACCGGCGTGCAGAAAGACCGGGGCCAGATCGTGTTCGGCTACATACTCCCTGAAGGCCACGGCGGCCTCCAGATCCAGCTTCCCCGGGTTCCAGGCGGACGGGTTCCCCGACATGATCTGGAAAGTGGTGCAGCCGATCTCACGCGCGTGCCTGGCGCCGGCCAGCAGGCCGCCGCCGGTACTGATATGGATACCCAGCAGTCGTTTCTTCATGCAGCCGCCCGCCCATGCACCGGGTGCCGGTTACATGAGCCTCATGTGCCGCGGCGGCCAGTAAACCAGCTCTACGCGGCCGATGACATTGTCTATGGGCACATAGCCCCAGATATGGCTGTCGGAGCTCTCATTGCGGTTGTCGCCCAGGACGAACAGCTGACCTTCGGGAACGACCTCCGGCGGCCGGGTATAGGAGGGGGTCATCGCCTCGGGCACTTCGAAGACCTCACCGTTCACCAGCGTCTTGCCGTTCCTTATCTCGACCGTATCCCCCGGCAGGCCCACCACTCTCTTGACAAAGGGGATACCGGGGTCGCCGCCGGTATGATCCGAGGGAGGATGGAACACAATGACATCGCCACGCTCGATGTTATCGTAATGATAGGCGACGCGGTTGGTCAGGATTCGGTCGCCCAGCTGGATGGTCGGCAGCATCGAACCTGAAGGTATCTTGTAAGGCTTGGCCACCGTGGCCTGGACGAACATGGCGACGGCAAACGCCACAGCCAGGG
>CAJVWY010000140.1 GCA_913009925.1 uncultured bacterium | reverse complement strand
CACTCTTTCCCAGCTCGACGCTCTTCCGATCTCACACCAGACGGTATGACGTACCGGGTATGAAGGTTGTGAACGGGTTGTAGACGTCGATCAGAACCGGCGCGTTGGCCGCGTCGTCGCCTTCACCCAGGACCACGCCGTCATTGTTGGAGTCGATCCTGTCCTTCAGAGTGGTACCTGCACCCGTCCACGGGCCGCCATCCATCAGGAAACCGGCCTCTCCATCGTCAGTTGCCACATACTGATTGCCGATATACGTGTCTATGGCGTTGGCGACGGTCGCCCATTCGGTAGAGTTCATCGCGTTCGCCTTCCCGGTTGCGCCGTCAATAGCCAGGAACACACCCAGTACCATTAGCACACTCAGGAGCATAATTGCTGTCGTATACAGCATCTTTGAGCTTATTTGCATAATTGTTAACCTCCTTTCATTATTTTATAGTCGTCCGGTCTGCCTTGTGCAGACCACTTTCCCTATACTCGGTTCGGTCTTCCTCCACCCCTCACCGGTAATAGGCGTTCAAGTGCCCGCCATACCACCGCGATCCGATGCTTCTCAGACAGCGGCGGCCATTTCGTCAACGGCCCCGGCGAGCTCCGAGCCGTCGCGTCCCATATACAGACGGTAACTTGTTACCGTCTGCACCAGGCCGGCGAGGAGAGCGAAGTTCTCCTTGCTGGTCTCGGGATCCATGAATAGAAAAGCGTAAAGAATCAGTTCCGCTAGAGCTTCAGTGGGATTCACCCGCTCGTAACGGGTTTTACCGTCCTCGGCGATGACCGGGAACACCAGCAGCCGGGCCGGTGAAGACTCCACCACAGCGTTAGGCCCGATCTCATTGAGATTGACCCGTGCTTTCGGCTGCCAGCGATCCTCCGTCAGATTTCGGGCCAGGGCGAGCTGGGGATAAAGGTCGACCGTCTCGGCACAGACATCCACTTCTTCCGGAAAGAAGAGCAGCTCCGTCCCCGCCTCGCCGCGCCGGACAAAGACGGTATCATCCCCCAGCAGCTTGTACCCGTTCCTCAAGAGATGTAGTGAAAGTGTCGACTTTCCGCAGTTGCTCTTGCCGGGAAACAGGATGCCCAGCCCGTCACGCTCGAGCCCGGCGGCATGGACCGGAAAAACACCGCGCGCCTTGAGCATCTGCGCCCAGATAGGGAAGAAGATAACATGGGCGATCGACCAGGAGCAGGCGGATATAGCCTCGTCGACAAAAGCTACAGCCAGGCCTCCCTCGGGGTCGGCGATGATGGAGCCGCCGCCCGGCACCTCCTGATAGCGGAGTTGGCCCTCGCTCCGGTACCGAAGCACCTGCCAGTCATACAGGAGTTCCCCTCTCCCCTTGTGGTCGCCCGGACCATGTTCCGCACCGGGCTCTTTCGTCAACAGGTAGAACTCGATATCCGGGCTGCCTCCCGGCAAACCCCGGAAAGACCGGAGAAAATCCTGGATCGCCAGGGCCAGCAGATGGTTATCGGCATATACCTTCGTTTCCAGGCCATGGACGCTGTAGGTAGCGGCATTCAACCTGGCGCCGTCAAGACGCTGCACGATCCCTTTACCCAGACTGTTCGACATCTGTTCCCTTATCCCCATTTTTGACAGAAACCCCGGCGTTTAAGGCGCCGGCGGCACTTCTATCTGTATCTCACCCCAGCCGCCGCCACCGTTGTTCCCGCCGGTGCCGCCGCCACTATTACCGCCGGAGCCGGTACTTGTCTGGCCCGAACCTCCGGATGTGCCTCCACCCTGGTCGGCGGTGACATTCTCCTTGGTTTCCACTTCCGGCAGAATAGTCTCCAGCTCAACCTCCTCCCGATCACCATAGTCGGTCCTGATCGAGTTACATACCCTGTTTGCCGCGTCTTCGTCTGCATAACGGAACGTCATGTCGGCGATACATTCATCCCAGGTGTAATCAACCATAACGTCTTCCTGGTTCACACCGTTCGTCGACGCTCCACCTGCTGAACCAACATCGGCGACACTTCCCGTGCCGCCCGTGGTCCCCGTCTCATCCAGCTGCGAGCCTGTTGTACCTTCTTTACTGGTACTGTCTCCGCATCCGCCTGCCAAGAGAGCCACTGCCATCAACAGAACCACAACCCCGGCTATTGCCATCCATTGCCTTCCCCATGGCCCGCTACCGAGAGAGCTTACAGCTTTCATCTTTTTGTACTCCTCACTTACATATGTTTGCAGAAACCTCGACCTTATATTAATTGTACGAAGTTTCCGCGTCAGTTTCACGCCTTCATCCATAAAAAAATGAAACCCGGTCAGGTCGACATCCTGATCCTTGTCAATAAGGCACCTCCTGAACGAGGATTAATAATTACCCAGGGGGATATCCGGAGCCCATAGAAATGGGACAGTTACCGGTATGGTCATCAGGCAGATGGCTTCAATCAAGAAGGAAGACCGCTGTTTCCGTTTAGGCTACCGCTTCCACTACAGCCGGTCCCTGTGGCTCATGCCTGGTACCCAACGCTTTCCTATTCTTTTTCCCCGAACCCCTGTCCGCTGTTCAAGATACTAACAATGTAAGTAGTTTACTCCAAATTGAGTTTATTGCATGATGTATTTTGACTATATTATTGATTATTAATGTTTAATTTATATAATCAGAAAACCCCTCGGGGTATATGAACCGGTGACTTTTTTTCATTTTTTGTCCCATAAGGTTTATGGGTATAATCCATGACTGGAAGGAAAAACTGGCAGGGGGACTCCCCAGGTTAACAACACCCTTATTTGAGATGATGAAACTAGCGATCACCGGCAAAGGCGGCGTGGGCAAGACCACCATAGCGGGAACGATGGCCCGGCTGCTTGCGGCCCGGGGGAACCGGGTCTATGCCGTGGATGCTGATCCGGATGCCAACCTTGCCGTCGCGGTCGGCCTGGACCCCGGTGCGGCCCGTTTCGTACTCCCCATCGCCGATATGGCTCACCTGGTGGAAGAGCGGACCGGAGCGGCGCCCGGCAGCCAGGCGCCGGTTTTCAGGATGAACCCCCGGGTTGACGACATCCCCGCTGAGCTATCGGTGGAAGCCCACGGCGTACACCTGCTCAGGCTGGGTACGGTGAAGAAGGGCGGTGGTGGCTGTATCTGTCCGGAGTCGGCCCTGTTGCGGTCGCTGCTTACGCACCTGATGCTCAATGAGGGCGAGGCGGTTATCGTCGACATGGAGGCCGGCATCGAACACCTGGGACGTGCTACCGCCAGAGGGGTGGACGCCATGCTGGTAGTGGTAGAGCCGGGACGGCGCAGCGTGCGTACGGCCGAAGCCATCAGCAAGCTGGCAGGCGATATCGGCATTTCGAAGCTCAAGCTGGTGGTCAACAAGGCTACTGGGGCGGATGATGATTTCTGTAGCCGGCTTGCAGACTCCTTTGATGTCCTGGGGTGCCTGCCGTTCAGTGAAGATGTCCGCCAGGCCGATCTTCGGGAACAGGCCCCGTACGATACCGCACCCCTTTTCCGGGAGCAGGTGGAAGGTATCCTGGATCGTCTGATCGATTCCCTGCAATAGACGGTCAGGACATTTCCATAAATGACGGAGGGCGGCCCTTGCAAGGGCCGCCCTCCGGTCGTTAGCCTTACCGCTTGCCGCGGGCTGTTAAGCCGGCGGTGGCGGAACCGTTACGCTGCACTGCCAGTTGGGGCACTCGAAG
>CAJVWY010000139.1 GCA_913009925.1 uncultured bacterium | reverse complement strand
TTTTTTTTTTCAAGCAGAAGACGGCATACGAGATAAAGGAATGTGACTGGAGTTCAGACGTGTGCTCTTCCGATCTCCACTTTCCCGGACAGGGGTCGGCTGACAGCGACCCGGAGGACGGGCTTCCGTATGTCTATACCAGCAGGGAACTGCTGGACCAGTACGAACTGCTGCCCTTCAACGCGGTAGTGCAGGAGGGCGCTCCCATGATCATGGTCGGCCACCTGGTGGTGCCGGCGCTGGATGCCAGCGAGACCCCCGCCAGCATGTCCAAACCGATCATGACCGATCTGCTGCGGAGCCGGATGGGCTTTACCGGCGTGATTATCACCGATGACCTGGAGTTAGCGGCGATCGCTGACAATATGGACGTGGGCGAGGCGGCCGTCGCTGCCGTGAATGCCGGCGCCGACATGGTAATAGTCGCCCGGACCTATGACGAGCAGGTGGCCGTCCAGGACGCGCTGACGGGTGCGGTCAAGTCCGGACGCCTCACCGAAGAAAGAATCGATGAATCGGTGCTGCGTATCCTGAAGATGAAGAAGAAGTACCGGCTGGAGGCCGGTTAGCCCGGCTACCAGTGCTCGCCGTTGCTGTCCACCCTCTCGATCCTGGTGCCGTCCTTCCGGAGGATCAGGGTGGTGTGCGCGGAATCGCTGGCGATGACCTGCATCTCATAGCCGTCTTCGTTACCGCTTACGACTATCAGTCTGGAGCTTATTTTCGGGTTGATGTTCTTCAGTTTCTCCACGGAGGAAGCATATAGGCCGTATTTCCGGTAGTACTTCTCCTGAGCCCTTTCGGCGTTCCGCAGGATGGTCTCCGCGGCCAGCAGGGCCATTTTATCGTCGTTCGCTGTGGTGTGGTGTGTCGTAGCGACTTCAGATACGGAACTGGCCGTCACCTCTGTGTTATCACCGCACGACGACATGAAAATCGGGATAAACAATGCCAGGGCTATGGCGATTATCGCTATCGGTCGTCCCATGATGAAGATAAAACTCCGGATGTCTTGAGAGTAAACGTTCTTTCTTTGGTCTATTTCGGCAGTTTGGCGGGAATGCCTTGATGGAAAATATCTGAATATACCCCATATTCTTGTCAAAAAGGGAAAAATACAACTTTTATAGAAAAAATATCATACTTTAGTACGATGGAATGCGGAAGATATAGTACTAGCATACTTATACAAGGGGCGCCGGTACCTTTTGTGTGTGCCCACTACCCGAATTTATTCGGGGCACGATCCTACCGTGCACATCAGGTACCGAACGCCCCCTTGTATTTTCAATGGCTTTCCAGGGGAACGGGTCGCCCAGATCTGAGATACCTCTTGGTGATAGCCAGTAGGCTGTGGAGTTGAGGCGCGGCGTCCTGTGGACGCCGCGCCCTTCTTTCTTCCAGTCGCCTGCCTCCCCCAGGATTTGCAGGCTTATCTGCTATCGGATTTTACTGTCCGAGGCCTCTGATATCATGCTCTTCCTGCTCAGACAGGAAGGCCGGGAAGGATGGTGGCAAAATGAAAGAGAAAAGGGTAGTCAGTTATATTGATTTTGAAGACGGGGACCTGCTGGTGCTGGTTGCTGATTTCAGCACCGCCGGTGGGATGATCGAGCCGGTACGGTCCGGTTTCTCCTGGATGGTGCAAGCCGGCGGGACCGTGATCGGTTACTGCATCGAGGACTTTGATGACGGCGGTATGGACCTGGATCTTCTCCGGGGATGTGATTTCCGGGTCACCGTCCCTCAGTTCCGGCTGGCCAGGGCCGGGGTGACGGCGGTCGTAGCCGCGGCGCACAGGTACTTCATCGAGGAAGGGAATCCTTCGTTCGTGGCCGAGGCTTACGAACGGGCGGTAAGTGTGTCCACCGCGGGAGATCACTGGCAGGCGCTTACGGAGTGGGCGGCGGTCTACCACATCTACGGACATGTGGACGGGCTGCACGGCATGGGCTGCGCTATGTTGAACCTGGGAATGCCCGCAGAGGCCATCAAGTCCCTGTCACGGTATCTGCAGCTGCGTCCCGATGATCCCTGGGCTCACCGGCATATGGGTTGTGCCTGGAACATACTTGACGAGGCTGAAGCGGCGCGGCGGCACTGGGAGCTGGCGGTGGTGCTGGGTGAACGGAGGGGGTGTGACACGGGCGCGGCGGAGCTGTTGGACCGTCAGTAGCCGTCCCCTTAGAGCTCCAGGTGCGCCGTGGGGTCCAGGCGCTTGCCGGCCTGGCGCTCGGGCCTGCTGTCGATACGGTCCAGGTAGATGACGAAGGCGATCAATACGGCCGCCAGGACCAGCGCCACCGGCAGGGGGTTGACTCCCAGGACATCGTTAAGACTCTTGCCGCCATAGTTCAAGGGGTCCACCAGCACCGGTTTGAGATAATCCCAGCTTACCGCCAGGGTGGCGGCTCCGGCCAGTCCTCCCAGCACGGTTATGGCGGCGTCCGCCTTGCCCTCGGACATGGCCACCAGCGCCGTGCCGGGGCAGTATCCTGCCAGCGCCCAGCCGACGCCGAATACCAGGCCGCCGGCGGCGATACCCAGCAAGTACACCGGAGCGATGCCAATGTGAGCGACGCCCACTGCGTTCACCACGTACATGCCGACGGAACCGACGGCGATACCCAGGAACAGCAGCTTCATGATGGTAAGGTCTTTCAGACGCAGCATGTTGACTATCATGTGGTAGCTGGAAGCGCCGGTGCGCTGCAGGATGGCGCCGAAGGCGATGCCGGTGAGCAGGCCGATGATGACGGCGCGCGCGTCGGTGCCGCCGACGATGCCGGCCTGTGCGGCTATGGCCAGCGGCGCGATCATGACGACTGTCTCCGGTAAAGAAATCTGGCGGTTACGATACCCGAAGCCATGATGGCTATGGCAAAGATAAAACCGGCCAGCGCCAGCTGGGCGATGCCGCTCAACACCAGTCCACTGGTGCATCCGCCTGCCAGCCTGGCACCGAAAAGAAGCAGGAAGCCGCCGGCGAAGGCGGCGGCGAAGCGCTTGGGCTTGCTGTCACCGAAGCGGCTGACCCAGAGGCGGGGCACGGAGCGTACGTTCAGCTTTCCCTTGATCACGGTGGCCAGGAATCCGCCGATGACCATCCCGACGCTGACCATGAACAGCCAGTCGATGGCGGACGGTATGCCGCTCATGTAGGAATTGGTCGAAGCGAAATCCAGCCCCAGCAGCCCGGACAGCCAGCCGTCGGCCACCGCATAGTTTCGGCTTACGCCCAGGGCGCCGTAGGTGGCGATGGCGAAGGTATTGAGCAGTCCCAGGAGGATGCCGCCGTATACCCAGCTCATCCAGCGTTGCTGTCGGCGGCTGCTATCTTCCAGGTGTCCGTTCACGCCGGTCCTCCTGTGCACGGGAGATCTCTTGCCCCTGTTGATGGCCCTTCCCCTGAACAGGTTCGTTGGTATCATCGTCATCACCCTGTTCCCGGAGGGCGGCGATGAGGGCATTGACGAAGCGGGGGATGTCATCCGGCTTGCGGGAGGTGATGAGATTGCCGTCCACCACTACCGGCTCATCGAGAAAACGGGCGCCGGCTGCTTCCACTTCTTTTCTGACCGAGCGGTAGCCGGTGGCCGTCCTTCCTTTGAGGGCGCCCGCGGCGGCGAGCACCTGGGGCCCGTGGCAGATGGCGGCGACCGGCTTGCCTGATTCCAGGACGGCATTCACCAGGTCGAGTATCCGCTGGTCGCGGCGCAGATGCG
>CAJVWY010000138.1 GCA_913009925.1 uncultured bacterium | reverse complement strand
GGAGACGAACCCCGCAAGGAACGAATCGCCGGAACCAACGGTGCTTATAGGGTCCAGCGGAGGGATGGTCACCTTGTAAGTGCTCTCGTCACCGTTATCCTCCTTGAAGTAGGCGTAACAGCCACCGGAATGGGTGATGATGCCCGAACCGGCACCCATCCTGCTCAGCTGCCGTGTCGCCTGGATAAAGTCCGCGTCGTCACTGAACTCGTGGCCGATGAGCGCCTCCGCTTCGTTTATATTAGGCGCGACGATATCGGGTCCGGCCTTGATGGCGTGCCGCAGCGGGTCACCGGCCACATCGAGCACGGTCATGATATCGGTATCGTCCAGCATCTTGATCAGGTCACGGTACAGCGATTCCTTGACCTTGCGAGGCAAGGTCCCCGCCAGGACCACCACGTCCGCGCCTCGGGCGAAATAGATGAGCTTCTCCATGAATGCCTGGAGCTCCCGCGTGGATACGGTAGGGCCATACTCGTTGACCTCGGTCTGGGTATTGCTGGTAGGGTCGATAATCGCCGTCGATGTCCGCGATTCCTCCTTGATGCGGATGAAGTCATTGAGGATACCTTCGGTTGTAAGATCCTCCACTATCCTCGTCCCCGTCTTGCCCCCGGCGAGACCCGTGGCTATGACCGGCTGCCCCAGGCCCTTTAGGGCCCGGGCGATATTCACTCCCTTGCCGCCGGGGAGCGTCAGGCTCTCACTGGCCCGGTGGCGGAAACCCACCTGGAAGTTGGGCGCGGTCAGCGTACGGTCCAGCGCTGCATTCAGCGTCACGGTTACTATCATTAATCAGGAAACCTCCCGGTCTGATCATTAATACGGGGTCCGGCCCTGTCTTCAGCCGGCCGCCCGCTCCTGCTGTTTCCGGTCCGTCCTAGCCGCCGATAGCGGTAACCAGCAGGAAGTGGTACACGGATTCCAGCAGATAATTTATTCTGCCCAGCCACCCGGGTTTTAGAACATCCTGCGTGGCCAGCAGGTAGGCGTTCCCCAGGTAGACGTCCCCTTCGTATGCCTCCACCAACCCTATCTTGTCCCCCTGGTGAACAGGCAGATTCATCTCATCCGGAAGCACCACGCGGTATTCTATATCATCACGGATATAGACCTGTTTGACCAGGTCGCCGTCCGACACCAGCGCCATGGTCTCTCCCCGGCGGAAGGGAATATCGATATCGGCGTATTCCTTTCCTTCGGTTATCACCTTCTGCTGCTGGTAGCTGTCAAAACCATACTTGAGCAGTGCCATGACCTCCTGGTCTCGCTGGGCCAGCGATGGACCACCCATGTAGGCGATGAGCAGTTTCACTCCCTTGTCGCTGGCGGAAACAACGATGCATTGTCCCGCCTCATCCGTGAACCCGGTCTTGATCCCGGTGACGATGGGAGTCTGCCACAGCAAGTGGTTGTGATTCACCAGCGAGCGCCCATATGGATGTCCCGCCCAGGGGATGGTCGCCTCGGTTGTGGCGACTATCTGCCGTATCTCCGGGTACTTCATCAATTCCTTGCCCAGCACTACCAGGTCATGCGCCGAGGAGTAATGCTCCGGATCGTCCAGTCCGTGGGGATTGGTGAAGTGGGTCTGCTCCAGTCCCAGCTCGGCGGCCCGCTGATTCATCATCCCCACGAAGACCTCCACACTTCCACCCTGGTACTCGGCCAGGGCTACGGCGGCGTCGTTGCCACTCTGAATCAGCATGCCGTAGAGCAGTTCCCGGACGGTCAGCGTCTCTCCCTCCTGGAGCCAGATGGACGACTCCCCCACCTCCACAGCCCGTTTGCTTACGGTCACGGGACTGTCCAGATCGGGACAGTTCTCCATTACCAGCAGAGCCGTCATCATCTTGGTGGTGCTCGCCATGGCCATGCTCTGGTCTGGGCTCTTGCTGTAGATAACCTCGCCGCTGTCGGCATTTATCATGTACGCGGAGCGAGCGGTTATCTCCGGAGCGGCCGGCCCCGCCTGGGCATGAGCCATGGGAGTAACGGCCGCACCCAGTGCGGCCAGTAAAAATAATATTAAAAATATTTTCCGGAAGCTCATCAATCTGGTGTGCGGCGCATCAGGCAAGGCTGGTGCCGGCCGGGTCAGGGCACGACCAACAGTGTCCCCGGCTTCAGGTTCTGTGGGTTCACATTGGGATTCAGCTCGACGATACGAGCGATGCTGGTATTATACTCGACGGCGATGCTGGCGAAGCTGTCCCCAGACTTCACCTCGTATGTGTTCCGGCTGCCGGTAGTGGTATCGGCATCGAGCGCCTGGTCAGGGGACTCATCCGCGGCAGCTCCGGTGGTGGCTACGGTAGCCTGGTCCACGCCCGATGCCTGGTCGCCGCTGGCGCCGATGATGCCTGAGTTGGTGGTGATCATCACCGCGATAACGGCGGCGGCTATAAGCGCCAGGACCGCCAGGGTACGCAATACCATTGATTCAAGGCTTCTATTCAAATGATGTCTCCGTTGGTGCGTTTCATGCCTGTCATCCGCCACCGCCGCCGGCCTGCCACAGTTCCTCCCTCATGCTGGCTGCGGCCATAGCGGCTTCGGCGGCGTAGTCATCTCCGTTGCCTGCGTAAATTATACTACGGGAGGCGGTTATGAGCGCCCCCAGGCCGCGGGAATCGAATGCGGAAGCAACGTCGGCGACCCCGGCGCCCTGCGCTCCGTATCCGGGCATGAGGAAAATCACCCGGGGCAGGAGCTCCCTGAACCCGCTTATGGCGCCGGCGCTGGTGGCGCCGATGACCGCTCCCACGCTGCTGTAGCCCCCGTCGCCGTGAAGGCCCTCTCCCCAGCCGGCAACCAGGCCGCCGATGCGTTGGGAGACACTGCCGTAGCCATCAACCTGAAGGTCCTGTAGTTCGGCCGCCCCGGGATTGGAGGTCCTGACCAGGATGAAGATGCCACTGCCGTAGCTGCGGCAATCATCGAGGAACGGCTCGATTCCATCACTGCCGAACAGCGGGTTCACGGTCATGGCGTCTGCACCGTAGCCGTCGATCTTTCCATCCAGACCTTCGGGCCGGCCGATGAACGCGGCGGAATAGGCCTGGGCGGAGATGCCGATATCGCCACGTTTGGCGTCGGCTATAACCAGCAGGCCGGCAGCGGCGGCCCGGCGGCAGAGCCGCTGGAAAGCACGTATGCCCGGCGCCCCGTACTGCTCGAAGCACGCCAGCTGTAGCTTGACCGCCACCACCTCCGGCGCCACCGCTTCGATGATGGCTGTGCCGAACTCCTCCAGGCAGGCGCCGATCTCGCGTCGCCCGTTCTCTTCTCCCTGTTCTGATGTGTACCTTGCCAGCAGGGACGGCGGCATGCGGTCCAGGCGCGGGTCCAGCCCGACGCAGACCTGGCTGCGCTTGGCCAGCACCGCCTCTGTCAGCCTGTCGGCGAAATTCTTCGGCATCTACCTTTCCTGTCTTTGGCTGCCTGTCGAGGGTCGGACTCCCGGCTTCCGCGGGCGCCCGGCCCGGTAAAAATACAGGATTTCCGGAGGCGGCACAATTACCAGAACTCGAATTCCATGTCGCCGATCACCACGTCGTCGCCGGGCCGGGCGCCCGCGGCGCGCAGCCGGTCGCTCACGCCCAGCTTCTCCAGACGTTCCTGCAGGTAGGCCACCGCCTCCTCATTGGCGAAGTCGGTGCGGGCCACCATCCTCTCCACCACTTCGCCCTGGACGCGGTAATGATCGCCTTCCGCTTCCACCTGCCACCGTTAGATCGGAAGAGCACACGTCTG
>CAJVWY010000137.1 GCA_913009925.1 uncultured bacterium | reverse complement strand
CCTCCGTTTGACGAAACATCCCAAACGCTGTTGTTTAGCTGCATGCTCCCTTCTCCCTTGGTCACGGGAGCGCGGCGGCCGTCAGACCTGCCCCGACTGCTCCCGTTTTTTGGTTTCCGCCCTGTAGGCGTTCCACCTCTTCAGGTCCCAGATCTCGAACCTGTTCCTGACACCCATGAAGATGACTTCCTTGCCGATGCCCGCCACCTTGATATGGATCGGCGTCAGGCCGATGCGACCCTGCTTGTCCATCTCGCATTTCGCCATGGAGCCGAAGAACTTGCGCTCGATGGCCCGGTCCTCGGCGCTGTCGATATAATCCAGTCCGGACAGCTTCTTGTCTGCCAGCTTGTCCCACTCTGATTCCGGAAAAGCCTGCAGGCAACCGTCGAAGGACTCCATCACCACCACCCTCTCCCCGCCGATCACCTCGCGGAACTTTGCAGGGATTGCCACCCTGTTCTTCGAATCTAATGAGTGCTTATACTGTCCCCAAAATTTGTACGTTGGCATAATACCTTCGCTGGCTGCCCATAATTGTTCCCCACTTTATACCACTTTTCCCCACAGGACAAGCATTATCATGCAAAAAAAGGGGTATTTTCACCGAAACCGTCTATAAAAATGCCAGAAAATGCGCAGATTTCGTTGCAAAGGGGCGATCGGCAGCCGTTCATTGCAGAAAAACAGCCACCGGCCATCCCGGCCGCCAGACCCGCGGCAGAGCCGCCCGGAACGTATCCGCATGCTGGCAGCTGAGGCACGGGCGAACATCCGTCGCCGGCGGTAGTACAATGGTGTGGGGGAAAGTGGGTGTGGTGTACATGTATGGTGTGATCTCCGATATCCATGCTAACCTGGAGGCCCTGGAGGCGGTCCTGGCCGATGCGCACATGGCGGGGGCGGACCACCTTCTCTGCCTGGGTGACCTGGTGGGTTACGGCCCGGACCCCAACCGGTGCGTTTCCCTGGTCCGGGGGACGGCGGATGCGGTGATCGCCGGCAACCACGACCTGGCCGCCGCCGGCCGGCTCGATATCTCCTGGTTCAACGGCGCCGCCCGCCGGGCGATCTTCTGGACCGCCGCCAGGCTGGAGCCGGACATCTCCTCATATATCGCATCCCTGCCGCTGGAGCACAGGTTCGGTGGCACCCTCATGGTCCACGGCAGCCCCCGGGACCCGCTGGAGGAGTACCTGCTGGACAGCGTCGCCGCCAGGAGCAACTTCGACAGCGGCGACTTTCACCTGTGCCTGGTGGGCCACTCCCACCGGCCGCTGGCGTTCATGCAGGCGGCGGACGGGGAAGTGACCATGATGGAACCGGGGGTTGACACGCTGCTGGAACTCAGGGACTCACACCGCTATATCGTCAATGCCGGCAGCGTGGGCCAGCCGCGGGACCGCAACCCGGCTGCCGCTTACTGCCTGTATGATCCGGAAGGGAAGGTCATCGCCTTCCGCCGTACCGCGTACGCCATAGAGCGGACGCAGGAGAAGATGAGAGCGGCCGGACTGCCACGCTCGCTGATCGACAGGCTGGGCGGCGGCCGGTGACGGCCGTTCCCGCCTCAGGGCAGTTCGGGCGCATTGGCGTTGGCTCCCGGATTATCCTGTTCGGCCATAAGCTGCTTGGCGACATGACCGTAGCGGTTGGTGGGGTTTATGTCGAAGGCTTTCTGCCATAACTGCCGGGCCTTATCCTGCTTGCCCGACTGGGTGTAGACGTTTCCCAGGTCCAGCAGGATGGGCTGGTAGTTGGCATCGATAGCCAGGCCCGCCTCCAGTTCCCGGACAGCGATATCCACCATGCCCATGGCGTAGTAAGCTTCGCCCAGTTGCCCGTGGTATGCGGCCTGGTTGCCGTCGATGGCTATAGCCTGATCGAACTGGTCCACAGCTTCCGAATACCTGCCCGTGCTCAGGTAAATCTCGCCCAGCCCGGCAAAGGCTACGGCATCACCGGGATTGGCGGCGACCAGTTCCTGGTACGCCTCGATCTGGGGGGTGTAATCCACGGGCTCGGATTGCTGCATGGCCGCCAGGTCCGCCGCTGAATGCGGTGAGGCGTCATCGCTGCCGCCCTGGATGACATTGGGAAGCACGACCAGGACGGCTATCAGCACCCCTACCGCAGCGATGATACCCCAGTAATAAGACTTGAAATTCAAGAATGCACCTCCGGAAGGAAAAGCCATGAAGTTAACCAGGATGATTATACCCGAAAGCGGCGGCGATCTCGCTTTCTGATGTTAAGTATTGTTAAGGGACTGGTGTTGTCCCACCGTTACATGCCCTGGTTGAAGAGACCGAGGTACAGGCCCAGCAGGTGCTGTCCGACGAAAAGGGCCACTATGCCGCCCACGGCCAGAAAGGGGCCGAAGGGGACCCGGCTCTTACGCCCCTTTCTGCCGGTTACCATCAGGCCCAGACCCGCCAGCGCTCCCAGGAAGAAGCCTAGGAACAGGGCCACCAGCACCGATCTGCCCAGAAAGAAGCCCATCATCCCCGCCAGCTTGACGTCTCCCATACCCATGCCACCGGGTTTGATAATGGCCACCAGAAAGAAGAAGACGGCGCTGATTACGCCGGCCAGGACCAGCTCCAGCCAGCGCCCCGGATCGATGGCGATCATCGTCACCAGCCCCGCGGCCGCCACCGGCAGAACGATGACGTTGGGTATGATATAGTGCTCCAGATCGATGTAGAACACGGCGATCAGGGCGGAGATGAACAGCAACGCCGGGAACAGCGTCGGCTCCAGACCAAAAACCAGACCCGCGAATACATAAAGGGCGGCGTTGGTGAACTCCACCAGGGGGTAACGCAGGGGGATGCGCTCACCGCAGTGGCGGCACTTGCCTGCGAGGACCGCATAGCTGACCAGTGGGACGTTGTCGTACCAGGAGATGGACCGCTCGCAGCCGGTGCAGTGCGAACCGGGTGAGACCAGGGAGCGCAGCTGCCGCCGCCAACCTTCCTCACGGGGCAGGCGGTATATGACCACATTGAGGAAGCTGCCGATTATGGCGCCGAAGATGAAGATGAGGATGAGAAGCGGACCCATGGAAGACCCTAGTTCGCCGGCTCGAGAACGATTATCCGGTGGCCCGCCGGCAGGCCTGCTGCTTCCAGCTCGATCTCACTGGCCCCGGCCATGTCCACATCCTTCTTTCCCCCAAGGAAAGCATCCACCCCTTCTATGGCGAACAGGCATCTATCGTTGCGGAAATGCATGGGGATGGCAATCGCCGGACCAAGCTGCCGCCAGACCCGGGTAGCGGCCTCTGCGTCTATGGTGAAATTGCCGCCCACTGGAATGAGCAGGACGTCGACGGGGCCGATCGCCGCCACCTGCTCAGGGCCGAGTTCGTGCCCCAGATCTCCCAGATGGCACACCGTGACGCCGTCGACGGTGAGGATAAAGACCATATTGCCCCCCCTCAAGGCGCCACCCTCTGTATCGTGCCAGGTGGCAACGCCCCGGATGCCGAAATCGTGGATCTGGCGGGGCTCCGCCGTGGTCACTATCATCGGCGTGCCGCCTAAAGCCGCGGTATTGTTGTGGTCCGCGTGGCTGTGGCTGACCGTTACCACGTCCGGAGCCGCATCGATGGGAGCGTAAAAAAGAGTGTCAGGGAAGGCGGTGGTGTCATAAGGGTCGGTGAGCAGGGTGGCGCCCGAGGCGGAAGTGATGAGGAAACAACTATGTCCGAGCCATTTGATGTTCATCCCGGCCTCCTCCCTTTCTGCAATACGTC
>CAJVWY010000136.1 GCA_913009925.1 uncultured bacterium | reverse complement strand
ATTCACAGGTAGTAGCGGCGGAGGTGATGGTAATACCCCGCTCCTGCTCCTGCTCCATCCAGTCCATGACCGCCGCGCCGTCGTGTACCTCACCCATCTTGTGGGTCCGGCCACTGTAATAAAGGATGCGTTCGGTGGTCGTGGTCTTGCCGGCATCGATATGAGCCATGATGCCGATATTTCTCGTTTTCTCCAGCGAAAACTTTCTTGTCATGATCTTCTTTTTACCCTTTTCGAGTGTAGTCGCCTGTGTCGTCATCTACCTACCAAAACCTTTAGCTCTTTTGCCGTTACCGGCTATTGTTATTGACATTCAATTGACCGCGCTCCCCGGTCGCGCTTCGGCCTCTCTCTACCAGCGGTAGTGGGCGAAAGCCTTGTTCGCCTGCGCCATACGGTACAGGTCGTCCTTCTTCTTCCAGGCCCCACCCTGGTTATCCATGGCTTCCAGGCATTCGTTGGCCAGCCGCTCCGCCATGCTCTTCTCCCGGCGTTCGCGCGCGTAGCCGACTATCCAGCGCACCGCCAGCGTCCGCGCCCGGCGCGCTGGCACCTCCACCGGCACCTGGTAGGTCGCGCCACCTACGCGGCGTGACCTCACTTCCAGCGACGGGGTCACCTTCTCCACCGCCTGCTTGAGCACCGCTACCGGGTCGTCGCCCTTCTTCTCGCCCAGGATCTCCAGGGCGTTGTAGGTGATCTTCTCCGCGGTGGATTTCTTGCCGCCCAGCATGACCTTGTTGACAAACTGGGTTACCAGTTTGCTGTTATAGATCGGGTCCGGGGTTATCTCCCGCTTCTGGGCTGCGGCTCGTCTCGGCATACTCTTCTCCTATGAAGCCTTGACACCGTACTTGGAGCGACCCTGGCGGCGGTCGGTCACGCCGGCCGTGTCCAGGGCGGCACGCACGACTTTGTAACGCACACCCGGCAGATCCTTGACCCGGCCGCCTTTGACCAGAACTACCGAGTGCTCCTGCAGATTGTGACCGATACCGGGGATGTAAGCGGTCACTTCCATGCCGGTGGTAAGACGTACGCGCGCCACCTTGCGCAGGGCGGAGTTGGGCTTCTTCGGTGTCGTGGTATAGACGCGCGTGCAAACGCCCCGCCGCTGCGGCGCGCCCTTGAGCGCCGGCGTCGACATCTTCTCCGTTATGACCTTGCGTCCTTTTCTGACCAGCTGGTTAACTGTCGGCATGGTTTCCTTTACACACACAAATGAGCAGCAGCTACCTTCCTCCGGCCAATCAGTACAACCAGAGGAGTCTGCAACCCGGTTTATATACCCAATTCTCTACAGACTTAAGCGCCCGTCATGAGGCGCAAGGACGGAGTATAGCAAGGGGCAAAACCGGAGTCAAGAAGCGGATAAATCCTCTTCTGTTTCCGCTCCCACCGCCAGCAGATCCTCCTTCTCCGGCACGGGCGCTGTGGAGAAGATCTCCAGCGTGCGGTAATGCCTGAGCCCGGTGGACGCCGGGATGAGCTTACCGATGATGACGTTTTCCTTCAGCCCCCGCAGGTGGTCGACCTTGCCCTCGATGGCGGCGTCGGTAAGCACCTTGGTGGTTTCCTGGAACGAGGCCGCTGACAGAAAGCTGTCCGTAGCCAGCGACGCCTTGGTTATGCCCAGGATCGTCTGCTCCACCTGGGCCGGCTTGCCCTTCTTCTTGATGATAGCCTCGTTGGTCTTCTTCAGTTGCACCCGGTCCACCAGCTGGCCGGGCAGCAGGTCGGTGTCTCCCCGGTCCATAACGATAGCCCGCTTAAGCATCTGGCGCGCCACCAGTTCGATGTGTTTGTCATTGATATCCACACCCTGGCGGCGGTAAACACTCTGGACCTCGCGTACGATGTACAGCTCCGTTTCCGTGCTGCCACGGGTACTGAGCAGCTCCGCCGGGTAGAGGGAGCCCTCGGACAGCTGGGTTCCCGCCTCGACCCTGTCGCCGTCCCCGACGAAGATGTTGGTGCGCCGCGGCAGGGTGCAACTCTTCTCCTCGTCCCTGCCGTGGATTATGATCTTGAGGCTCTTCTCCGTGTCCATTATCTCCACCTTACCGCTGACCTCAGCGATCTGGCCCTGCCCCTTGGGCTTGCGGGCCTCGAACAGCTCGACTACGCGTGGCAGGCCGTGGGTGATATCCTCACCGACGATGCCGCCACGGTGGAAGGTACGCATGGTCAGCTGGGTGCCGGGCTCGCCGATGGACTGGGCGGCGATGATGCCCACGGCGTCTCCGATCTCAGCCAGCTCGCCCGATGCCAGGTTGCGCCCGTAGCAGAGGCGGCATATGCCCACCTCGGCCTCGCACTTGAGCACCGACCGCACGCGGACGATGTACGGCTGTTTCTTGCCGCCGTGGATCTCGTCTATCTCGGCCAGCACTTCCTCGGTTATCTCCGCGTTACGCTTGGCGATTATCGCCGGCTTGCGACGGCCGGGGACATCCTCGGCCAGCACGCGGCCCAGCAGGGTGTCATTGAGCTTGGTGCCTTTGGTGCGTTTGTCCTCCAGGCGCAGGGGCAGCTCCAGGTAATCAACAGTGCCGCAGTCTTCCTCCCTGATGATTACATCCTGGGCCACATCCACCAGCCGCCGCGTCAGGTAACCGGAGTCGGCGGTCCGTAGCGCCGTGTCAGCCAGGCCCTTGCGCGAGCCGTGGGTGGAGATGAAGAACTCCAGCATGCTCATGCCTTCCATCAGGCTGGACCTTACCGGCCGCTCGATGGTCTCGCCCTTCGGATTGAGCATCAGGCCCCTCATCCCCGCCAGCTGATGCATCTGGTCGGGATTGCCGCGGGCCCCGGAGTTGGCCATCATGTACAGCGGGTTCAGTTCGTACAGGTTCTTGTCCATGGCCTCGGCCACCTCGTCGGTGGCTTCCTGCCAGAGCCGTATCACCATTTCCCGACGTTCGCCGTCGGAGATGAAACCGTTCTCGTACTGCTGCTGTATCTTGCCCACTTCCGCCTCGTAGCGGTCGAGGATGGCGCCCTTTTCCGTCGGCACCACGATATCGTTCTTGCCGATGGTGACTCCGGAAAGGGTAGCGTGACGAAAGCCCAGGTCCTTTATCACGTCCAGCACCCGCGACACAGTCACCGTGCCGTACTGATTGATAAGGCTGGCGATGAGATTCTTTACCCTGTTCTTGTCAAGGGTCTCATTGACGTATTTTCGCTCCTCCGGCCTGTAATCCTCGCCCAGATGGTCCGCCAGTATATTGTCGATCTCCTCGTTGAAGATGGCCCGGCCGGGAGTCGTTAATATGATCCCTTCGGGGCAGCGCAGCCGGATGATGTCCTGCAGGCCGATGGTGCCCGCGTCCTGGGCGCGCGCCGCCTCCTCGGCGGAACCGAAGGCCAGCGGCACCGGATCCATCTTCTGTGGATCCAGCTTATCCAGTTCCTTCACTTCACAATAGGTCAGGTAATAGGTTCCCAGCACCATGTCCTGCGAGGGCACGGCCAGCGGCCGGCCATGGGCCGGTGAAAGGATGTTGTTGGAGGAGAGCATGAGGATACGCGCCTCGGCCTGGGCCTCGGCGCTGAGCGGCACATGCACCGCCATCTGATCGCCGTCGAAGTCGGCGTTGAAGGCGGCGCACACCAGCGGATGGATCTGGATGGCCTTACCCTCCACCAGCACCGGCTCGAAGGCCTGGATGCCCAGCCGGTGCAGCGTCGGCGCCCGGTTGAGCATCACCGGATGCTCGGCGATGACCTGTTCCAGCACGTCCCACACCTCGGGAACCATGC
>CAJVWY010000135.1 GCA_913009925.1 uncultured bacterium | reverse complement strand
ACCGGGGGCCTCACGGACCCGAACCGTGCGCTCTACCAAGCTGAGCCACACCCCGACATCGGATGTTATTTTAGCATGAAATCAGCCGGCGCAGAGCCGCTGTGCATATCATGCCTTTGGGGTTCGGTGTATGGCCCTTTACCGCTTATACCACGCCGCTGATCAACGAGACGTCATAACCTTCCTGTTGCGCCATCAGTTTGAAATCGTGCGGGCTGCTGGCTACCATGGCCGCGTCCTGCAGGGTTATCATGCCATCCCTGTACAGCTGCATCAGCGACTGGTCGAAGGTCTGCATCCCGTAGTAGTCGCCTTCCTTGATGGCCTCACGTATCTTGAAAGTCTGATTGGAATCCAGCATCATATCGCGGATACGCTTGGTCATCACCATTATTTCCAGGGCCGGCACCCGGCCCTTACCGTCGGCACGAGGCAGCAGACGCTGGGAGACGATCCCCCTGAGCGACCCCGCCAGCAGGATGCGCACCTGCTTCTGCTGATGCAACGGGAAGAAATCGATGATGCGGTTTACCGTCTCGCTGACGTCGATGGTATGCAGGGTGCTCATCACCAGGTGGCCGGTCTGGGCCGCGGTGAGCGCGGTTCGCACCGTCTCCAGGTCGCGCATCTCGCCGATAAGGATCACATCCGGATCCTGCCGAAGAACGTATCTCAGGGCCGTGGAGTAGCTACGTGTATCGATGCCCACTTCCCGCTGGTTGATGATGGATTTGTTGTCATCGTGAAGGATCTCGATGGGATCCTCCACGGTCACGATATGGCGACGCACGTTCTTGTTGATATAGTCCAGCATGGTCGCCAGTGTGGTTGATTTGCCGCTGCCGGTGGCTCCCGTGACCAGGATCATCCCGCGCGGCTCCAGGGACAGCCGCTGCAGGATCGGCGGCAGATGCAGATCCTCGAAGCTGGGTATCCTGGAGACCACCTGGCGCATGGCGATGCTGATGGTCCCCCGCTGCCTGAATATGTTGACCCGGTACCGCCCTACGCCGTTGCCGCTGTATGCAAAATCGATCTCGTTCTTTTCCGAGAAGATGGATATCTGCCTGTCTGTCATGATGGAAGCGGCGTACTCCTTCATCTCGTCCGCCGAGACTGTCGTCTCGTCAAGGATCATCAGCTCTCCGTCCACCCGGATCGCCGGCGGGATGCCCGCCTTAAGATGAAGGTCGGACGCTTCCTTCTCGTGAACGACCCTCAGCAGCTCGTCGATACTCTTCATGTGATGCCTCCTGCCTGGGAATGGCTGATCCCCCCCGGTGGGATGTCTAATCAAGTCTTCGGTTGCAGGAGAGCCATCCTTAAGGCGCGGGTGAGCTTTTAAGGGTGTTTATGTTAAGCTATTTTCGTCGCTGCTGAGGCGTCGTCTAATGGTAGGACAGCGGACTCTGGATCCGCCGGTGGAGGTTCGAATCCTCCCGCCTCAGCCAAATAATCCCCTCAAGCCCTGGGGGAACATCTTCCCGATCTTTCGGAGAGCACAATTGCCGGACGACAGGACCATAATCTGCCGGGACCTGACCAAGTTCTACGGTCACACCCGGGGCATCGAGGCCCTGGACCTGGTGATCGAACCCGGCGAGATATTCGGCTTCCTGGGTCCCAACGGCGCCGGCAAGACGACCACCATCCGCCAGCTGATGGGCATGCTCCGGCCGACGCGGGGGTCCGCTACCATCCTGGGCTTTGATTCCTGGCATGACGCGGTCGATATCAAGCTGCATGTGGGAAACATCCCCGGCGATGTGCGTCTCTACGACCAGCTCAAGGTCGGTGACCATCTGGACTATATCGACCGCTTCCGCCCGGGGACCGACCCCCTGCGAAACGAGCTGATGGACCGATTCGAGTTGGACCCCGGCAAGAAGGTCAAGTCCCTCTCCAGCGGCAACCGCCAGAAGGTCGCCATCGTCATGGCCATCATGCATGACCCGCAGATATTGATCCTGGACGAACCCACCAGCGGCCTCGACCCCCTGATGCAGCAGGAGTTCTATACCCTGCTGGAGGAGCTCAGGGAGCGCGGCCGCACCATCTTCCTGTCCTCCCATATCCTCTCCGAGGTGGAGAGGGTCTGCGACCGCGTGGGCATCGTCAGGGACGGCTTTCTGGTGGACACCCGGGCCATCGAAGAGCTGAAACAGAAGAAGGTACGGCACATGGATGTGCTCTTCCGCGATGAAGTCGACCCCTCCGGGTTCGAGGCTCTGCAACAGGTCGTCCGGGTGCAGGTTTTCAACAATCATATGCGTATCACCATCCAGGGTGACGTGGACGCTCTGATCAAGCAGCTCGCCCGTCATGATATCGAGGATCTCACTTTTACACAGCCCAGCCTCGAGGATTTCTTCATGAGCTTTTACGGAGCTGCTGGGGGCAACGATGAATAGGCTGCTTAACCTCAACCTGCTGGGCAGAAGCCTGATGGACCGCAAGTTGACGCTGGGCATCTACTGCCTGGGCGTGGCCGCTTACAGCCTGATGATTATCGCCATCTGGCCGTCCATGCAGGGCAACCTGGACACGCTGGAGCAGCTGTGGCAGAACTACCCGGAGGGCCTCAAGGCCGCGCTCGGCGCCAATGTCACCATCAGCAGTTTCGACGGCTTCCTCACCCTGGAGTACTTCTCGCTCATGTGGGTTATAATCGCGGCGCCCTTTGCCATATCCGTCGCCACCGCCGCTTTCGCCGGAGAGATCGAGAAGGGCACCATGGAGCTGCTTCTATCGCAGCCCATACCCCGTTCCGCAATCTCCTTCAGCCGCATGGTCTACCTGAACATCGGACTGCTGCTGATCATCATCGCCACCATGCTGCCGGTGATCATCGGTGCGCCCCTGGTGAACGCCAAGCTGAATACGGGAGGAGTCCTGGCCCTGGGCCTGCAGGGCTTCCTGCTTCTCCTCAGCATCGGCGCCATCGGCTTTTTGTTCTCCGCGCTTTCCAGCGACCGCGGACGGGCGATCTTCATGGTGGTGGGGATCCTTATCGCCTCCTACGCCCTGGACATCCTGGCGCAGTTCAGCGATGCGGTGGACAAGCTGCACTTCCTGTCCCTGTTCGATTATTATGACCCCTACCGTTACCTCCACAGCTCCGATATCGCCTGGGGCGACCTGGCGATTTTGGCGGGAGTCACTGTTGTCGCTTTCATGGCGGCCACCGTCATCTTTCAAAGACGCGATATCGCTGTTTGAAAGATAGCTTCCCGCTGTGTAAAATCTGTTTCAGGATCGTTTGGCGCATTCGTCTAGTGGCCCAGGACGCCGGCCTCTCACGCCGGTAGCAGGGGTTCAAATCCCCTATGCGCTACCAATTTATCCTGACCCTGGTACGGTTGCTTTATACACATCTGAAGTTTTTTGGCATTTAAACGTTTGGGTCCGGCATTTCTTCTTGGTTGTTCAAAGATTATCAATGGTCGAGCATTCCTGGCATTGACAATATCCTTTACTCCCCGTATAATAATCGCCGCTCTCCATTTTGTCTGATTCCAAGACGAGTTAAAAGTTAACGGTAGGGGAAGGGTAAGGGCAGTGGCGCCAGGGGGAACACTCTACCGTATTATCGTGAAGCATCTCATCAGCAGATGCGGACCTCCCGAACTATCCTGTTTATCTTTCCGCAATTCCATCATGGCTTGGAGATCGGAAGAGCGTCGTGTAGGGAAAGAGTGTAGATCTCGGTGGTCGCCGTAGCATTAAAAAAAGAAAAAAAGAGAAAAAGAAAAGAGAAGAGGAATGGGTGCGTAGCGCCACGAA
>CAJVWY010000134.1 GCA_913009925.1 uncultured bacterium | reverse complement strand
ACAGTAGGGGTGTTAGCGCTAATGTAGTGTTATTTGGACGAAACACCATTGTTTTGGTTTTATTTTTTTTTTTTTTTTTTCAAGCAGAAGACGGCATACGAGATAAAGGAATGTGACTGGAGTTCAGACGTGTGCTCTTCCGATCTCCGTCCTCGCGCCACCGGCCGACCTGCGTTTCACCAGGTGGCAGGTGTACCTGGCCCAGGCGATCGCTATCACCATCGGCGCCGCCTTCGCCATCCTCATCACCAATACCATCGCCGGGCTCCTGTAGAGGCACCGGCGGCGGCGGCGGTCCCATAACCGCCTTCAGTTCATGAGGTTTGCCGTTCCTGGTTCCCCAGCATCATCTCCCGCCAGCGCCTGAAGACGAAGACGCGTTCGATGAAGTCCTTCCTGAGAGAGGGGTCGCGCAGGCGGTCATCCTCTTCCACCGGCACCAGGGGGAAGGCGCCCGTGAAGGCGCGGGCGAAGATGCCGCCGGCCACCAGGCTGCAACTGGGCGACTTGCTCTTGAAGATGAACCCTGACAGCTCCTCGCCCTGCAACTGTTCGATCCTGCTCCGCGCCCATCTGTTAACTTCGGCCGTATGGTCAATGCCGGTTTCGATGGTGACCAGACGCGGCCGGCGCGGACCCCCCACCAGGTGCATCGGCTCCCGGGGGACGCCCAGGCCGGCCTCCATCTCCGGGCAGACGGGGACCAGGTCGACGAGCCGTTCCAGCGTGCCGGTCAGGGAACGGTCCAGCTGGTGGCCACCATCGTAGCGGACCCGCTCCCCCAGCAGGCAGGAGCTGATCCCCAGTTTGATCTTATCGCCCCCAAGCATCGTTTCCCTTTTTCAGACCCTCATATCCTTTTCTGACACTCGCCCCGCTCATTCTCGATCATCTCCAGGAAGGCATCGACGATGTGGGGGTCCCACTGGCTGCCGGCCCCCTCTTTCAGGTTCCTGATGGCCACTTCATGGCTCAAGGCATCGCGATAAGCGCGCTTGGTGGTCATGGCGTCGTAAGCATCCGCTACGGCCAGGATTCGGGCCCCCAGGGGGATATTCTTCCCCCTCAGACCCCGGGGATAGCCTTTGCCGTCGTAACGTTCATGGTGTCCTTCGATAGCGGGGACAATATCCCGCAGGAACCCCAGATAGCGCACGATCTCCCCACTCTTTCCCGGATGCCGCTTGATCTCGGCAAATTCTTCCGGGCTGAGCTTGGCGGGCTTCAGCAGGACCGAATCGGATACGCCGACCTTGCCGATGTCGTGCAGGTCGGCCGCCTTCTTGATCTTCGTCGTCTCCTCGTCGTCCAGCCCCAGTCTGCGGGCCAGGGTAACGGCATACTGGCCCACGCGCTCGGTATGACCGGCTGTGTAATGGTCCCTGGCTTCCAGACTCGCCACCAGGGCCTTGGCCATATCCAGGTATCCCTGCTCCAGTTCGTTATATGTCTCAGCCACTTTGGTACGCATCTTGTTGAACTCGTCCGACAGGCAACCCAGCTCGCGGTCATGGATCGGCGGCACCCGGACGGTAAAATCACCGTCGGCCATTTGCTGGGCCGATGAGACCAGCAGGCGGATGGGCTTGGAGACGAACCGGCTGGCAATCAACGTTACGGCGGTAACGATCAACGCCGTCACTATGATGATTACCATCATCCCTTTCCGCAATGCGTCGAGAGCGCCCAGGAAGGATGAATGGGGGACGGCGGTCATCACCGTCCAATGCTTCCCCGGGATCTTGCTGAGACCGAATTCGTAGGTCTCGCCTCTCACATCCAGCTGACTGGTGAAGGTCTGGGTGGTCCTTGCCCCCAGTATTATCGCCATTATCTCCGGGTAATCAGTGGCCTCTATCTCGGTGATATCCGCGCCATAGTGCTGCTCCTCCAGGAGGGCGGCCACGGTCTCCCGGGGAAGCGGCGCCCACGCCTTGTAAACCATGCCCCGGTCAGACCCGTGGCCGATGCGCACGCCGAACTCGTCAGTGATAATCGCTACCGACCCCGGGCCGCGGAACTTGCTGTCCTCCTGCAAGGGCTCCCAAAAGCTTTCAGCATCGACCGTACTGACCGCCGCCATCACTACCCGGTTTTCGCTGTTGGTCACCGGCGCCGAATAATAGATGACATCCTTGCCGCCGTCCCGTGAGGGCGCCGATGTACTTTTCATGCCGGCGGCAGTCTGTTTTATGAAGGAACGGTTGCCAAGGTAATAACCCAGATTGTCGGATGTGGAGAAGATGACCTTGCCGCTGTCCAGATCCACAAAAAAAATGGACTTGATCTCCGCGTGCATGGAAAGGAAGGCATCAACGGTGGTCGCCATCTTCCCGGACCCGTCGCCAGGCGTGGGGTTGTCGGCATATTGCCTCACGACATCGTTCCCGGCGATGGCCGCCGCCTCGGAGAGGTGATTCTCTATCTCCCGGCTGAGGGTGTCCGCCACTTCACCGGTATGGGTGATCAGATCGCTGCGCTTGTTCTCGAGCATGAGGTTGTAGGCGGTCTTCTGCACGAAGTAACCGGCAACAAACAACGGCACCAATGAGAGTATCAGCATCGTCACCATCATTTTCACGCTCAACGGCAACGAGCTGATATGGATCATCAACTTTTTTACCATAACCCCGCCTTGCGGGAGAGAAGGGAAGAAGTCCGGTCTCTCCAGCCCATAATTTATCGGCTATTTGCCTGATGACAAATAGCAGACTTAATCTATGACATTTTCTACTACCTTCTTTCTTTTCAAACCTGTTGCATCCAGGCCAGAGGCAACTTCAATCCGTCTGCGCTTTCCGCCATCCGTCCAGC
The DNA here is from genome assembly GCA_913009925.1 of uncultured bacterium. Lineage (GTDB taxonomy): Bacteria > Actinomycetota > Thermoleophilia > BMS3ABIN01 > BMS3ABIN01 > BMS3ABIN01. The sequence goes on along the minus strand of CAJVWY010000134.1, from coordinate 993 downwards.
CGCAGACGCTCCATGCGCTTCAGACCCCACTGTCTGAACTCCTTGAAATAACGCGGCTTGTCGGTCCTGGCCAGGTCCAGCAGCTCCTGCCGTTCGCGGACGCTGTCGATATGGTCGCCGGGATATACGCCGCGCCAGGTGGCATAGCCACCGTCGAACAGGGCGCCGGGGGACATCTCGGCGGCTATCTCCGGAACCCGGTCCTGGAAGAAACGCGCCGCCTCCATGTCATATTCGATCAGCCAGCCGTTATCGGCGATCATGGTGTCACCATCGAACTCCCGCTCGCCCGAACAGGCGGGGCAATATACGGCGCTGACTATCTCCTCGGGGAATATCTCGTCCCGGAACATGAGGCTGGCGGAACTCCGGCCGCAATGGCAACCTATGGCATGCTCCTCACACATGGCAGTCACTCCTTTCATGTCTCTGTCTGTAGTCCTCTGTCCGCAGGTCTGATTCCAGACTAATTTTGTCTTATTATCATACCCGCCGGGGCGGTGAACTACACATAGTCGGCCGACGGGCCTTCTCCCTTTTTCTTGTTGTAATTGCACGCGAAAGGAGTATAACTTGCGTCCCTCTTCCCAGGGGAAAGCCGCTGAAGATGGTTCGCGCCCCCGTTATTTGACGGCGACGACGTCGGCATGGCCCTCGCGGAACAGGACGTTGATACCCACGTCGTTCTCGTGCCGGGTCAGGGAGAGGTCGAGGCTGGCGTCTCCCACCTGCAGCCGCCTGATGCGCAGCTCCTGGAGGAACTCCGGCAGATAGGGGTTGGTGAATATCAGTTTGTTCTCGGCGGCGCGCGCCTCCAGCCCCAGGCAGGCCTGCAGCATCATCAGCACCGAGCCCGAGGCCCAGGCCTGGGGGGCGCAGGAGACCGGATACAGGGTGGGACTGGCGCCGGCGCGGCGGTTAAAGCCGCAGAACAGCCCGGGCAGGAGATCGGAAGAGCACACGTCTGAACTCCAGTCACATTCCTTTACCTCC
>CAJVWY010000133.1 GCA_913009925.1 uncultured bacterium | reverse complement strand
GCTCCGATTACTTATGCAAGGAACCCCTCAAGCCCCAGCCGCTCGATCACTTCACCGAGGCGTTCCTTCTTCTTTACAAACCCCGGCCTCAGCCCGCCCTTCTTCTCATATCTGCTCAGGATCCTCTCGATCAGCTCCAGCACTTCGAAGTCATCGGCGAATGACGCGCACTCCTGTCCGAACTTGACCGTGGAGCCTTCCTTGCCACCCGCCAGCACCCGAAAACCCGTTTCCTCGATGGCCAGGATGCTCTCTTGGCATGCATCCACGCATCTACAGCAGTAAGTGCAGCGCTCATTTATACTGATGCGGCCGTCCTTGTTATCCATGGCCCGGAAGCGGCAGGCGTCGATGCAGCCGGAGCAATCATCAGGGCACTTTTCATCGGCAACGCTCACCTTGCCGGCGGCGATGATGCCGATGTCGCAGTTGTGTGGCCGTGAGCAGCTGTTGGCGCAGCCGGCGAAGGAGATGGTGACCTTGTTGTGCATATCCCTGTCGCCGAAGTTGGCGCTGATCATCTCTCCCAACTCCTGGACCGGCCTGATGCTCCGGGAGCACCAGTCGGGGCAGGTGAAGATATTCCGCACCGATGTGCCGGCGCCGCCGGGGAACAGCCCGGCTATGTAGAGCTCCCTGAGCGCGTCCTTAAGCCTCTTTTGTCTTACCTCCGGGATCTCCAGGTTGTGGCGGGGGCTCAGGTGCACCTTGCCGGAGCCGTAGTTTTCAATCACATCCCTGATCACTCTCAGCTGGGCGACCGAATAGACATTGCTGTAGGGGCGGGCGCAGGTCCTAACGTTTACCACCTTGCCGCCCACCAGCTCTATGTCCTTGGCCAGCACACCCTTGATAATGCCTATCTTGGGCATCTCCAGATGATATACATCTCCGTTCTCCGACATCTCAGCCCTTCAGAGCCTTTAGTCCCAGCCGCTCGATGACGTCGCCCAGCCGCTCGCCGTCATCAGCGATCTCTGAGTACCGGGTAAGGATCGCGTCTATCTCCCGGATCAACTGTTCCTCGGTGGGGATGTTCCGCAAGGAGCGGGCCTCCAGCGGTTCGATGCCGCCGCGGCCGCCGATGAACAGGTCGAAAGAGGTGGATTTGACCTCGATGGTGCCGGGCCGGCATACGTTGGTGCAGAAGCCGCAGTGTATGCAGCGCCGCCCGTCGATGGAGACCTGTTTGTCGATGACCTCGATGGCCTCTACCTGGCAGCCGAGGGGTTCCCGGTAACAGAGGGTGCACTTTATGCACTCGTTCCCGGTCAGATCTATGTCGGCCCGCGCGATCACGCCGATATCCGAAGTCCGCGAGCGCGTACAGGAGAAATCACAACCGGAGAGCGAGATGTTGGTTTTTCCCGGCAGCAGCCGCTCCTCGTGCAACTGGTTCAATTCCCGGGCCAGGTCGCTTATGGGATGGACGTTGTACAGGCACCAGCGTGAACAGGCGATCACGTTCCTCAGGTACCTGCCGGACGAGCCCGGGAACAGGCCGGCGTCATTTAATAAACCGGTTATCTCCTCCAGGTGTGACCGTTCCACATCAGGTATCTCGATCGTCTGGCGGGGGGTGACGTGTACCTTGCCGGAACCATACCCCTCGGCGATGTCGGCGATGACGCCGATCTGTTCGGCCGTCAGCTCCGATGAATATGGCTCCAGCGACCGTATTCTCAGTGTGGCTCTGGCGCCGAGCCTGCCGGCGATGATGCCGTTCTCATCCATATAAGACCACCCGATAAGTCATTGATTCCCAAGCAGGAGGAGAAGCTTTATATACTATTCCCCCGCTGGGCGGACCGAAACACGACCTGCACGTGACGAGGGGGACGTTCCTAACTTGCCGAACTTACGCGAAGCGGCCTCTGAGAGGCCGCTTTCTTGCACGAGCCAAATCATGGTGAACAAGGTGGTAGTTGCCGGTGCCGTCCCTGAGTGTCGCCAGCGTGGACCAGTCGGCGCCGTCCAGTGATTCAGTCATTTTTTACAGGTGTAGTACGCAAGTTGCTTGAACATGTCCTGAGCCTGCTGCCTTTATCGCGTTTGTGCGGCACTCAGAATAACATACGGGCCGACAATTCCGGCCTGTTCGATGCCGGCGGCCGGCGTGTTCCCCACATCCTACTTATGCCGCAGTTCGGCTATCTGGTCCTCGATCTCCAGCATCTGGAAATCTATGGCATGGCCGCCGTGGGAGGACTTGACCTTGCGCAGGTCAGCCAGTTCCTGTTTCAGTTCCTCCAGGCGTTTTTCCTGTTCCTTGGGCGTCATGTTGTCACCTCCCGTCAGACCGTGTTCCAAAGCTTTCATCGTAGGCCTCAGGTGTTGTTTATATTAAGATGCAAAACACAGCCGCCGGGTTCAAATAGGCAGGGACGGTATTACGCCGGCGCCGGGTCCGCCCGTTCTTCCCCGGCAGTCCCTGATGTGAAAGAATTGTGCCCGACCGGGACTCTTCCATTAGCAAACCAGCGAGGAATAAAAATGGCAGATAAGAGAAAGCGGCCCGTGCTCAAAGCCTACGAGAACCCGGACTTCCTGGGTTCCCGCGAGGGGCGCCTGGTCAGAATAGTCTCCGAGTACCTGGAGACCCAGAGCAGGCTGGAGCGGCACCGGATCATCGATACTATCGTATTCATGGGTTCGGCGCGAGTGGTACCGGAAAAGCAGGCACAGCAGGAGCTCCGGAAGGCCAGGGGGAAGAAGGCCGTCGAACGGGCCAAGATGCAGCTGGAGATGTCCGCCTATTATGAAGCGGCAAGTGAGCTGGCGGCGCGCCTGACCAAATGGTCCAAGGAGCTGCACGACTCTGAGCACCGTTTCGTCGTATGCACCGGTGGTGGCCCCGGTATCATGGAGGCGGCCAACCGGGGAGCCTCACTGGCGCGCGGTGTCAATGTCGGCATGTCCATCTCCATCCCCAACGAGCAGTCCTATAACTCCTATATAACCCATAACCTCATCTTCCATTTCAATTACTTCTTCATGCGCAAGTTCTGGCTGGCGTACCTGGCTAAAGCGGTCATATACTTCCCCGGCGGTTTCGGCACCATGGATGAGCTGTTCGAGTTCCTGACGCTGCTGAAGACGGAGAAGATGAAGAAGCATCTGCCCATAGTGCTCTTTTGCAAGAAATTCTGGAATGATGTCATCGACTTCGATGCACTGGTCCACTACGGTACCATCGATGAAGAGGACAGGGATTACTTCATGATCACCGATTCAGTGGACGAGGCGTTCGTCCATATCACCGAAGAATTGAAAAAATACGCGCTGGCGGAGAGGGAACCGAGTCTATGATGATGGTCGCGGGGGCCGGAGCACAACATCTCTTGGAGGATGGAAGGGAATGCCATCGTATTCCCAGTCTGCCCGGGCGGATGAAACCGGTTTGTTTGTAAATGCAAACGGCGCCTGGAGGGAGGCGCCGTTTGCTGCGATATAGGCTAAGTGCTTAAAGAGGATGAAGGGTTTTTCTTTAAGTACAATGCCATTATTCCATATCAATGTGAAATCCAGGTTTATTTGATGTTAAGCAAAGTTAAGCGGCGGCAGCGTGAAAAACAGGGGGAAGCGGGAGCTGGTTGGCAGTGCGGCCATATTTATCGTATAATCTCAGAAGTATGTACGCGCAAGACTCGGTTTATCCTCTTGCTCCCTTCCTTTTCTTTGGTCGAGCTTTTTTGGATCAACTGCGTCTGCAAATCGCGTCCAGCGCGATATGATCCAAAAGGACCACTGAAAAGGAGAAAAATGATATTCGAAGATTTAGGCTTGGAAAAATGCCTGCTCAAGGGCGTCAAGGACA
>CAJVWY010000132.1 GCA_913009925.1 uncultured bacterium | reverse complement strand
CTTGCGGGCGAAAAAATTCCCCGTGGGGCGGGGGGGAGTTCAGGCGGGTTCGGACGCCCGGCCTGTCACGCCGGGGGTCGCGGGTTCGAGTCCCGTCGCTCCCGCCAGTATCAACAGAGGTTGCCCGGCCGACAACGGCTCAGTCGTGGATCGGGATGACGGTGACCGGGATCTTTGAATGATGGATGACGTTGAAGGTCACGTTTCCCAGCACGGCGGCGGCCAGGGCGCGGCGCCCATGCGAGCCCATGATGATCTGGTCGGCGCCGGAACGCTTTGCTTCCGCAAGAATCTCCTCCCAGGCGTTGCCTTCGACGACCTTGCCTTCTGCTGGCACGCCCGCAGCCTTCGCTTTCTCCAGTAGCCTGTCCACCGACTCCCGCACATACCTGTCCCTCTTTTCGATGATCTCGTTGATGTCGCTACTGATGCCGCTTTCCAGGTCATAGGCGAATGCGGGGGCATAATCGTCGACGACGCTGACGAACAGAAGCGAGGCGTCCAGCTGTTTAGCCAGATCTATCGCAAAATCGGCCGCGATCTCGGCGCGTTCGGAGCCATCCGTGGGTACCAGTATCTTTTTTGCCATTGGCTTTCCTTTCTGTTTGACTGTGGGCGAAGCCTCTATATATAGATAATATCCTTTTACCGGTTTTTTAACACAGTTTGGGCAGATGCGATGACAGGTTCCGATCACTCAGATACGCGCCATCCGTCGAATGCCAGGGAAAGATTCGACCGCTGGTCGTCCAGCTACGACTCCCGGCGCAGCCGCCTGTTCTTCGGAAGGCTGCACCGGCGCCTGGCTCCGCTGCTGGCGGTGGAGGATGATGAGCGGGTACTGGACGTGGGCTGCGGCACCGGCAATCTGGCCGTCTCTCTTGCCCTGGATCATCCCGGCGCGTCGGTAAACGGGATAGATTTCTCACCGGGAATGATCTCCGCGGCGCGGGAAAAGCTGCCGCCGGGCGTGAATGTGGTCTTCCGGGTCGCCGCGGCCGAGGAGCTGCCCTTTGGCGATGGCGAGTTTGACCTGGTCTACAGCACCCTCTCGTTCCATCACTGGGAGGACCGGACGAAGGGTCTGGCGGAATGCACGCGTGTACTTCGGCCGGGCGGCAGGCTGATAGTCATCGATATCACCGGTGACCGGTGGTACTGCCGCATGTACCGTATCTTCGGCTGCTTCAGGCATCTGACGGGCCACGTGCCCTACGCCGGGGCCGCGGAGATAAGCGGGCTGTTTGAGGAACAGGGACTGGTGGACGTCCGTCAGGAAAGGGTATGGCCGTCAATCATTCTAACCGCCGGCTTTCTGCCCGTATAGCTCCTTAAGGGTGTCCTCCACCGGGAAGTCCCTGGCGCCGCGGCCGGGGAGGGTCCAGCCGTAGAAGAAGACGCCGCTGCTGCGGGAAATCGCCGCCGACAGGACAATGGTCGCGGCAGCGGCCTGGCCCTCGTCACCCAGCAGAGGACCATCGACCGGGTCCATACCCTCTGGCTGGCGCCAGCCGCCGAAGCTCACCATGATCCCTTTGAGGCCGTCCCGCGCCGCCACTCCCCCGGCCCGTTGCAGGAGCTCATCCACATAGACCTGGAAAGCCTGGCTGTCATATTCCTCACCCTGGGGGAAGATATGGATCATCAGGTAATCGTAGCCGCTGAAGTCCAGCTCCTCGAAATCATGGGGGCTCCCCGGCGCCGGGGGTCCATCCAGGTCGGGCACCACGCTGGCGACCAGTTCACCTCCGAAAGCCTCCCTGACGGCAGGCAAGACCTCACGGGACCACCGGTTCGCCGCCTCCGTACCCAGCACCTTGTTGTAGCGGTCAAGGGGAGAGAACAGCTCCACCTGATGTTCTTCGGCGACTCCGGCCCATTTGAGCACATCCTCCTTCAGATGCTCCAGTGTATTATCGGTGGGCTCGACCTGCAGGGAGAATCCCGGGCTATCCGTGGTCGGCGCCAGGTGGACCGCCAGACCGGCGTGGTGTAGGTCTTCGATGGCAGCCGTGATTGAAGCGGCGGCGCCCTCCAGAATCACCCGTGGCTTGCCGCCGGCGCGCTGGGTGATGAGGATGGGCGGCAGGACACCTACCGTGTTGATGTGGTCGGCGGCCAGCCGGTCGGTATCGCGCGCCATTTCCATCAACTCATCGCTGCGCGGCTCCGTCACGCCCAGGTAGAAATCGAACTTCAGCCGGTGGTAAGGCGGGGTCGTTTCTGTTGTCGCCTCGCCGGCCGGGGCGGTGGAAACGGTAGCAGTGCCGGCAGTCTCATTGCTGCAGCCGGCGCCCAGGCTCAACAGGACGGTTAGCAAGGCCGCGGCCGCTATCATCACGACCTTGAATGAGGCGCCGCGGCTTCTGCCATCTGTCTGTTTTCTTTTTTCCATCCCGCATAGCATAGCTGCTTTTGCGGTTAAGCTGGAAATCAGAGTTCCTCGCTGGCCGCCATCGACTTCAGCCGGCGCCAGCGGCGCTCCACTTCGGTCTCCAGTTCCCGGTATTCCTTGTCGTACTCCGGAGTGGTCATGTGCCGGCTGCGTGGCATCATGTTGAGCCAGTCCGCCAGCGTCGCCTTCTTCCCCTTTGCCTCCGGGTCGTAGTTGATGGTGGTGAAGCTCTGCTCCACCTCGTAGAGGGGGAAGAAGTTGCAGTCCACCGCCGCCCGCATGACTTTTGTGCCCAGGTTCTCCCGGGAGCGCCAGCTTAAGGGACAGACGGAGAGCAGCTTCACGTAAGCCAGATGGCCGCGGTTGGCGTACCATTGGGCCTTGGCGGCTTTGGCCACCAGGTCGCGGGCGAAGCCCTCCACCGAGGTAGCCACATACTTGATGTTGGTGGCCGCCATGATCTGAGGCATGTCCTTGTGCTGGAAGGACTTGCCCTTCTCCGCCGGACCGGTACCGCTGGTGGTGGTCCTGGTTCCCAGCGGCGTGGAGTAGCTCAGCTGGTTGCCGGTGTTCATGTAGCCCTCGTTGTCGTACTCCACGATGATCATGCCGTGGTCTCGGAGCGCCGCCCCCAGGGCCGAGCCCATGCCGATATCCATGCCGCCGTCGCCGCTGACCATGACGAAGGTGATGCGCTGGTCCGCAGGGATCTCGCCTCGGCGTTGCCGTTCGTGGTACATCTCCACCACGCCCGAGAGGGTGGCGCCGCCGTTCTGGAACAGGTTGTGGATATAGGTCACCCGGTGCGAGCTGTAGGGATAGGCGGTGGTGACCACCATGCCGCAGCCGGTCTGGAAGAGCACCACCACGTGCCCCTCGATGCCCTTGAAGAACTGGTTGAGGTTGGGGAAGATGCCGCAGCCGGGACAGGCGCCGTGGCCGGGGGCGATGCGCTGGGGGATCCTGGTCAGGGCCCGGGGCGCGGGGACCTTCACCTGGAGGCGGCCGGTCTCCGGGTCCTCAGCCACCTTGATCAGCTCCGGGGTGCTCTCCTCCTCCGGGATTGGCCCCTGCAGGGGGCTCAGGTCCAGCTGCGGGTCGCCGGGGGCGACGCCGTGGTAATCGAAGGTCGCGGGTGCGCCGGCACCTTCGGCATCCCCGGCCGCCAGGGCCAGCGTCAGCATCTCCTCGGCGTCTTCAAGATAGAAGTCCCGGCCGCCCAGGCCGTAGATACGGGTCAGGCAGCGGGTCGTATTGCCGGGCAGTTCCTGGAGCGCCGCCTTTACTTCGAAGCTCAGGGGGCCGCCGCGGCCACCGTAGGAATCGGCCCGCTCGGCGATGAGCAACGAGCGGAGAGCACGCAGATTCTCCTGGATGCCGGCCAGCGGGAAGGGCCGGAGCACATTGGGACTCACCACGCCCACCAGCTCGCCGCGGTCCCGCAGGCGGTCCCCGGCAGAGCGGAAGAGCGTCGGGGAGGGGAAGAGTGTG
>CAJVWY010000131.1 GCA_913009925.1 uncultured bacterium | reverse complement strand
TCAGCGGCGTTCCCGTGGTCGACGAGGACAACCGGATGGTCGGCATCGTCTCCGAGGGCGACCTGGTGGCGCTGGATGCCGACATCCATTTTCCCCATTACATCCAGTTTCTCGACAGCGTTATCTTCCTGGAGAGCATGAAGAAATTCGATGAACGCCTGCGCAAGGCGGCGGCGGCCGAGGTGGGGCAGATCATGACCACCGAGGTGGAGACCGTCCAGCGGGACACGCCGCTCACTGAAGTGGCCACCCTGATGACCGACAAGAAGATCAACCGCCTGCCGGTTGTCGAAGATGGCGCGCTGGTGGGTATCGTCACCCGCGCCGATCTGGTGAAGGCAATGGCCGGGAGCTAGGACATGGCCCGGGCGCTGGCCACTGTTGACCTAGAATGCGTGCGCAATAACGCCGCGGCGCTCAAGCAGCGCCTCTCTCCTGATTGTTCCCTGATGGCGGTAGTCAAGGCCGACGGCTATGGTCACGGCGCCGTGCCCGTGGCGCGCGCCTGCCTGGAGGCCGGGGCCACAGCGCTGGGGGTCGCCACCGTGAGTGAGGCACAGGAGCTGCGCCAGGCCGGCCTAGCGGACAGCAGCATCCTCGTCATGGGGCCGCTCACGGGAGACGAGGCCGCGTCAGCCATGGAGGCCGACGCCGATGTAGTCATCTGGTCGCTCCCTTTCCTCAAGGAGCTGATCCGCATCGGTTACGGCGGCGAGAGACGCGCGCGGGTTCACGTGAAAGTGGACACCGGCATGCGCCGGCTGGGCCTTTTCCCCCGGAGGCTGCCGGAGATGCTGGACGCCATCGAGATGGCTCCCGAAGTCGAGCTGGCCGGACTGATGACCCACTTCGCCACGGCGGACGAGGACGAGGAAGATTTCCTCCGTTTCCAGTTGAGGTCATTCGAGGAGGCGGTCCAGGTGGTGCTGCGCACCGGCGCCGGAGCCGTCTTCCATTGCGCCAACAGCGCCGCCACCATCCGTTACCCCGAATCCCATTTCAACATGGTCCGCTGCGGCATCGCCATCTACGGCCTGTCTCCTACCCAGGGGGACGCGACCGCCGACGGGCTCCGGCCGGCACTCAGACTTACCTCCTATGTCGCCGGCACCAAGCGCCTGATCGAAGGCGATGCGGTGGGCTACGGCTGCACCTGGAGGGCTCCGGCGGAAACGGAGATCGCCCTGGTACCCATTGGTTACGGCGACGGCGTCAGCCGGCGGCTCTCCAACCGGGGCGAGGTGCTCATCGGCGGCAGGCGCCGCCCCATCGCCGGCCGGGTGTCCATGGACCTGGTCACCGTGGACCTGGGCAAGGGCTCCGGCGTGCGGCCGGGGGACGAGGTGGTGCTCATCGGCAGCCAGGAGGAACAGGAGATCAGCGCCGAGGAGATGGCGGGGCTGCTGGACACCATCAATTACGAGATCACCTGCAATCTCTCGCCGCGGGTCGAGAGGGGGTATGTGGGATAGACCCGGGCCCGGAAAGCCCCGCGATCGAGGCCGTCCGTGACTATATGGATGCCGCGGGGGTGCGTGCCTGGCTGGTGGGAGGGACGCTGCGGGACCTTCTGTCGGGGCTGGAACCCGCCGACATTGACCTGGTGACCGAGGGAGACCCGGTGGCCGCGGCCCGGAGTTTCGCCGACAGTATCGGTGGCAGCTTCGTGCTTCTTTCGGAGGAGTTCAGGACCTGCCGCGTGGTGACAGCTGACCACCGGCGCACCTACGATTTCACCGCCATGCACGGCGGCAGTATCACCGCCGACCTGGGACACCGGGATTTCACTGTGAACGCCATGGCCCGGGGCCTCTCTCCGGACACCGGGCTCATAGACCCTTTCGGCGGCAGGGACGACCTCCAGGCCCGCAGGCTCGCCGCCGTCAGCCTATCCATCTTCCGGGACGACCCTCTGCGCCTACTGCGGGCTGTGAGGCTGGAGCTTACCGCCGGCCTGGATATGGACCGCAAGCTGGAGGATATGGTCCGCGGGCAGGCGGTGCTGGCCGCGCGGCCCGCGGCTGAGCGTACTCTCGGCGAGCTCGTCCCCCTTCTTCAGCTGCCCCATACCGCCGCCGCCGTACGGCGTCTGGACGACCTGGGTCTGCTGGCGGTCCTCCTGCCAGAGCTGTGCAGCCTCCGGGGAATCAAGCAGAACCGGTACCACCATCTCGATGTCTATGAGCATACCCTGGCCCACGCCGAGACGCTGGCGCGTATCGCCGTTGAACCGGCCGCTTTTTTCCCGGAGGAAGCGGAAAAGATCATCCGGCGGCGCCGGCGGCTGGCCGACGGCGCCGCCGGCTGGGACTTCACCATGGGCTTCGCCTCGCTGATGCATGACATCGCCAAACCCTGCTGCGCCTTTACCGACAAGGACGGCCAGACCCGCTTCTTCGAGCATGACCGCCGCGGCAGCGAGATGGCCCGCCGCATCCTCGCCCGCTTCAAGGCAGGGGCAAGGGTGTCACGCACCGTCTCCTTCCTGGTCGCCGGACACATGCATTTTGAGGGCCTGATACAGGCAGGCGTTCCCAGCCGGCGCGCCCGCCTCCGTTACCTGCGCGCAACCCACCCCTTCTCGCCGGAACTGATCATGATGTCCGTAGCCGACCGGCTGTCGGTGCGAGGCCCCCTGGTATCCGCAGACGACATCCAGAGGCACCTGCGCCTGGCACGCGAGATGATGGATCTCAGCTTCGCCGAAGAGGAGGCGGAGCCGCCGCCAAGAATTATTAATGGCGATGAACTCATGAAGGAACTGGGCCTGGAGCCCGGACCGGTGGTGGGCCGAATCCTCGGTTTTATCGAAGAGGAGCGTCGGCTGGGCAATATCACCACCCGGAACCAGGCCCTGGCAGTGGCCCGCAGGCTTCGCAAGGAACTGACATGAACACAGTCAACACCGAACCGGGGGAGGCCACGCCGGCGGCGGCCGGCGCCCCTGCCGCCATCAGCGTCACCGGCCTGTTCAAGAGCTACGGCTCCATCAAGGCCCTGGATAGTGCCAGCTTGGAGGTACCAGAGGGAACGGTCTACGGTCTGGTGGGCCCCAACGGCTCCGGCAAGTCGACCCTCATCAAGGCCATCTGTGGGATCCTGAGGCCTGACGCCGGCAGCGTCAGCGTCTTGGGGATGGACGCGGTCCGCGAGCGCTTCGCCATCCGCCGGCGGCTGGGGTACATGCCCCAGACCTCCTCCCTTTACGAAGACCTGAGCCCGGTGGAGAACCTGCGCTTCTTCGACGGCGCCCATGCAGAGCCCGGGGCCAGGGAGCGCATCCGCCAAACACTGGAACTGGTGCAACTCTGGAACCGGCGCAACGACCCGCTACATACCTTCTCCGGCGGGATGAGGCAACGCGCTTCCCTCGCCTGCGCCCTGCTGCACGACCCGCGGCTGCTGGTCCTCGACGAGCCCACCGCCGGAGTGGATCCCACCCTGCGCCAGGACTTCTGGCAGCACTTCCACGACCTGTGCCGGCGGGGCCGCACCATATTCCTCAGCACCAACCAGATGGACGAGGCGATGCGCTGTCACCGGGTAGCGGTGATAATGGGCGGCGGGATCCTGGTTGCGGAGGCGCCGCAGACCATCAGGGACCGCGGCACGACCACCGTGACGCTGGAGCTGGCGGACGGCCGCCGCACCTTCGAGCTTTCCGATTACCCCGTGGAGCTGCCGCGGCTTCTGACCCGGTTCGGACTCAGGCCGGATGTCCGCCGCATTTCCGTTAGGCAGCAGAGCCTGGAAGACGTGATCCTCGACATGATCGCCGGAGAAGAATGAGGGGTCTCCGGACATGATCCGCCGCAGCTACATGATCGCCGTACGCATCAACCGTCAGTTCCTGCCGGACCGGCGCTTCCTGGCCCTGTCGCCGATCC
>CAJVWY010000130.1 GCA_913009925.1 uncultured bacterium | reverse complement strand
AAATCACAGGTAGAGAGGCAACACTAGTTCGCAATTTCCATAATCTTTAATACCGTCTCCAAATTTTTGTTTTACTTTTTTTTTTCAAGCAGAAGACGGCATACGAGATAAAGGAATGTGACTGGAGTTCAGACGTGTGCTCTTCCGATCTACAACTGGGCAGTGGCCAGGCCCTCACTATACAGCGGCTTGCCGCTGAACCGCGGCAGGATATGGTAGGCCACGCCGAATATCAACATGCATACGAAGCCGAGGAGGTTCACATGGGCATGTGCTGCGGTTACCAGGGAGGGTCTGCCGGCGCCGCTGAATACGCCGGCCGCTATCAGTACTCCCATCACTACGCCTACGAGCAGGGATATCAAACTGACCTTGATGAAGCCGATAACAGTCGGACTCATGTCGACCCCCTTTCATTTGTTCCCACCGTCAATGGGCTCCGTGTATCAGTATGGGCAGGCAGTGGACACAGACCCATGTATCCTCGCCATCCTTGACGCACGACAGCAACACCTTCTGGTCGCTGGCGGCGCCGCATTCGATGCATTTCTGCTCCTGGCTGGATTGCTCAGTCATTGTTCTCCTCTCAAATGTTGTTGGGTGGCCCCTCTGGGCTTGTTGCGCGCCGGTGCCGGCGAAACCTCCGCCTGGACACCACTAGTAATGTAGCCGCCTGAAACATGTCCGTAGTTGAGGGCGCTCAAACAAAGGTGTGACCCTGGTCACTTGTGAGACACCGGGGCAGGGGCCGGCGGTGTCTATCGCGCCCATGCCTTCAGGCGCTCCTGGTCCCGGATGGTGATCAGGCGCCGGTCGATACCGATCAACCCGGCCTTTTCCATCTTCTTGAGCTCCCTGGTCACCGTCTCCCGCGAGGTCCCTACAACTTCGGCTATCTCCTGCCGCGACATGGAGAGGTCAACGAGGATATCCTCTCCGGACGTATGCCCCTCGTCACGGGCCAGCCTGAGCAGCAGGCCCGCCAGCCGGTGGGGCACCTGCTTGAAGGACAGGTCGCGCACCAGCTCCATGGACTGTCGCAGCCGCTGGCCCAGCACCTGGATGACCTTGATGGAGATCTCCGGATGGCGCCGCATCAGTTCGTGGAAATCGTCCCGCCGTATAAGGTATATCTCCGAGTCCTCCATGGTGGCGGCCGTGGCCGGGTAGGGCCCGCCGTCGAAGACGGGCACGTCGCCGAATATCTGGCCTTCGCCCAGAATGGTCAGTATCTGCTCCCGGCCGTCCCGCGACAGCTTGTAGACCTTGACCTTGCCGCTGCGCACCAGGTAGAAGGCGGAAGCGGGGTCGTGCTCATGGAAAACCACCGTGTCCTTCTTCAGGCACCTTTTGATCACCAGCGGCGCCAACTCATCCAGCTCCGCCCTGCTGAGCCCTGAAAAGATCGGTGTTTTCGCCAGGTAATCGATCTTGCCGCCGTCTTCCATAGGGGCATTCTATCGCTTAACGCCCGCGCAGTGAAGGCAGGGTCGGCTCATCTGCTATAATTGCTGTTGGCCCAATAAACAATCGGGGGTGTCTTGCGGGCGAATGCCTGAACCCTATCCTTCAATTTCAGCCAGCCGCTCCACTTCCCTGGTTATCGAGGCGACCGGGAGCTATATCCAGGAGAACAAATTGATCGGGTCGGGAGACCGTGTGCTGTTAATGGTCTCGGGCGGCGCTGATTCTGTCGCCATGTTCCACCTGCTGAACATGCTGTCGCACGGCGTGGAGGGGACCGGGGTCAGCGGGTTCCCGCTGGGGATGTGTCACGTGAATTACGGCCGCCGCGGCGACAGCAGCGATGCTGACGAGGCGTTCGTGCGCAGCCTGGGTGACGAGCACCGGATCCAGGTCCACGCTATCCGCGCGCCTGAGCCGCCCCGCTCCAATTTCCAGGCCTGGGCCCGGGACTTCCGCTATCTGGCTGCGGAGAACCTCTGCCGCTGGCAGGGCTACACCCGCATCGCCGTGGGCCACAACCGCGACGACCGCGTGGAGACTTTTATTTACCGCCTCATTACCTATTCCGGCCGCCGCTCGCTGGCGGTGATGCCGCCGCGCCGGGGCAAGATCGTCCGGCCGCTGCTGTTCCTTACCGCGGAAGAGATCAGGGAATTCTGCCGGCAGGCGGATATTGCCTACCGCGAGGATGAATCCAACAGCGGCGTGGATTACAGCCGCAACCGTATCAGGCATACGGTCATGCCGGCGCTGGCAGATATCCGGCCCGATTTCCGCGAGCGTGTCGAGGATACCATCTCCCTGCTGGAGGACGAACAGGAGGTGCTGGCGTCGTTGACGGATGAGGCCTGGAGCGAGGTCACGTCCGGGGAGGAACAGGGGGTCCTGGACGCCGCCTCCCTGTCTCTGCTGGACCGGGCCGTGGCCCGGCTGGTAGTGCGGCGCTGGCTGGCCCGGGCCGGAGCCGGCGAAGGTATGACCCGCCGCCGGCTCGATGCCATTATCGATCTCTGCTCCGATTCCAGCGGTACACGCTCCCTGTCGTTGCCGGGAGGACGGGAAGTCGAGCGCTGTTACGACAGGTTGACGCTGGTGACGCACGCGGCTGGGGACCGGGAGGAGTCCGCCGGGCCGGTTGAGCTGCCGGTTCCGGGTAAGGTGGTTTTCGGGGGGTTCGATATCGTGGCGGAAGTGGCTGCGGCAGGAGCAGGGAGGGCCGCTGACATGCATAGCGATGACCCCCTGCGGGTGGCTATCGACGCCGGCCGTCTGCCGGGCCCCCTGACCATCAGATGCTGGCGTGAAGGTGACAGGTTCAGGCCGCTGGGCATGAACGGGACCAAGAGCCTGCAGGATCTGTTCACCGACGAAAAGATGCCCCGCTACCAGCGGCGTCGCCTGCCCATCATCACCCTCGGCGACGAGATCGTCTGGGTCTGCGGCATGCGTGTATCGGAGGATTTCAGGGTTACTTCAAAAAGCGAGCGTATTGTCAGGCTCGCGGCGGTAAGGAGGGAGATTGAAAACGCAGTTTGATAAGGTTTTGCTGGAGGAGGGGGAGATCCGCGCGCGCGTTTCCGAGCTTGCCAAGGCTATCTCCGCCGATTACCAGGGGATGGATCCCCTGCTGGTCTGCGTGTTGAAGGGGGCGGTGTTTTTCATGGCGGACCTGGTGCGTGAGATCACCGTGCCCTGCGAACTGGATTTCATGGCGGTCTCCAGCTACGGGTCAGCCACCGATTCTTCGGGGGTGGTGCGCATCCTCAAGGATCTGGATGCAAACATCGAGGGGCGGCATGTGATCATTATCGAGGATATCATCGACACCGGGCTTACCCTCAGCTACCTGAGCAAGAACCTGCGCGCCCGTAATCCCGCCAGCGTCGAAGTCTGCGCCCTGTTGACCAAACCGGAGCGGCGCAAGGCCGATATTTCCTGTAAATACGTGGGGTTTGAGGTTCCGGACACCTTTGTTGTCGGCTACGGTCTTGATTTCAACGAGGATTATCGCAACTTAAGGTTTATCGCTGCCATGCCCGAGGAAGGTTCCAGATAAATGGGTCTCTCAGCGGCAAATATGCGATAATTGAATGGATTAACATGTCAATGAAAGGATCATCGAGTTGGTTAAGTTTCTAAGAACCGCAGCTTTTCCCATATTGATCGTGGTTCTGCTGGCGTTTTTCGTCCAGCAGATGGTCATGAACCGGGATACCGGCGATAAAGAGATGGATTTTCGCGAGTTCGTCCAGAAGGTCAAGGACCAGGATGTCCAGTCGGTGGTGATCAACCCCAAGGACCAGATGATGACCGTGGTCCTCAATGACAGCGACAACAAGATAGAGGTCGGTTATACCGAGGACTACCCCCTTACCCAGCTGCTGCTGGATAACGATGTGGAGATCGGAAGAGCACACGTCTGAACTCCAGTCACATTCCTTTATCTCGT
>CAJVWY010000129.1 GCA_913009925.1 uncultured bacterium | reverse complement strand
TTTTCTTTATATTCTGTTTTTTTTTTTTTTTTCAAGCAGAAGACGGCATACGAGATAAAGGAATGTGACTGGAGTTCAGACGTGTGCTCTTCCGATCTGTGGTCGATGATGCCGATCTTGCCGAAGATGGAATCCAGGGCGACGATGAAGGCGATGAAGATAAAGATGTGCCCTACCCAGCTGAGCCATTCACGCCGGGAGAGGTACAGGTAGAAAAGCCCGTAGCCCGCCAGGTAGAGAGCGGCGCGCACGAACTCGTCGAAGCTGGCCGCAGGCGTGTAAGACCAGGTCACCGATAGCAGGATCCAGAGCGTATAGCCGCCGAAGAAGGCCAGTTCCAGCATACCCAGCCGGGGCAGGCCGCCGCCTACCCTCAGGCCGAACAGCAGCCCGAGGATGATCAGATACAGAATGATCAGCTCACCATAGCCGCGCTTGATGACGAAATAGCCGCCGGCGGAGAACGCGTAATAAAACACGACCAAGAGGCCGCCCGCCAGCAGCGCCATGCGGAAGTAATCTCGCCAGGTGTAGCCCTGCGCGTCCCACCAGGCATTGAGGTCGTTTATCCCGCCCTCGAGCCAGTTGTCAGACCTGCGTTGCCGCTTGACCAGCGGCACCTGGGACGGTTGGCGCCGTGATTTCTTGCGGGATGGTGGTTTGGCCTTGGCCGGCTTGCGCTTATGCTTGCGTTTGCCCTTGCCTCCCGCCCATAGAAGAGGTAACTCCCCGTCCTCGGCAACAACCGCGGCCGCTGCCGGTTCATGCCCCCCGGCAACGGATCTCTGAGATATGGCCGCGCCCCGGCGGCGAAACCTGTCCAACACCCGTGCCAATGTTTGCCTCATCCTGCTCCCTGTGTCGCCTTTGTTTTCATCATGCTTGCGGCGCACCTGCACCCGTGCTTGCTCAATGCCCTGTCATGACTTGACTACCCTGCGGTAAACATCGGCAATTCTCTCATAATGCAAGCTGGAAGAGTATTCCTCTTCCACCAGGTCCCTGGCTTCGTGCCCCATATCGCGGCATAGGCCTGGGTCCCGCCATAGCGCGATAACGGCCTCCTTCAGGCTTTCCACATCACCGGGCTGGGCCAGCATACCGGTCCGGCCCTGACGTATCACCTCCGGAAGCCCGCCGATACTGGTCCCTATAGCGGGCACCCCCATGGCGAATGCCTGGAGTACTGTCTGCGGTACATTCTCGGGGCTCTCGTAGGGCAGACAAAGGATGCGGCTGCCCGCCAGCAGGCTCCTGGTCTCCTTCGCGCTTCTGTAGCCGAGGAACTCGATATTCTCCGCGCCCAGTTTCCACGCCAGCTTGCGCGCCTGATGGTCGTGTATGCCGGTACCGGCAATCTTCAACGGCACCTTCGGCAGAGCAGCAAAGGTGTTTATCAGGGTTCTTATTCCCTCACGAGGAAGCAGCCTGCCGGTGTATAAAACGTATTCACCATCACCGCTCCCGTCAGGCCGCCATGCATCCGTATCCACGAAGAATGGGATCACGGCTACCTGCTCACCGGTCACCCCGCGGGCCGCCATCCGGTCCGCCATGTACCAGCTGGGCGCGATGAAACAATCTACTTTGCCAGTATAAGCGTGCAGCAGGTCGTGTGCCAACAGCTCGGTGGCGCCCAGCGAACTGGCCAGCTTCGACCCGTCCGCGCACGACCCCAGGATACAGCTGCCGTAATGATAGGGACGGCACCGGTAGCAGGCGGCACCGCCACGGTAAGCCTGTTGGGCGGGACAGAACAGCTTGTTATCATGAAGTGTCATGACGATGCCCACGCCCCTCTGTGACAGCGGCGGCAGAACCGAAGGCGAGATGTGCAGGTCGATCTTGTGCACATGAGCGATGTCGGGACGGCTGTAGTCGGCGAGGGCCGCCGCCCGGCTCCTGGTCTCACGGGAATAAAGAACCCGGGCGCCGGTGCCCAGGATCTTTCCCAGGGTCATGCGGAACGGGTTGAGCAGGTTCAGCGGTGAGACAAACAGCGATGAGTAGACGCTGGGCTGGTTACCCGGATCCTGGACGGCGAAGGGGATGACCTCATGCCCATGTTGTTCCAGCAGCCGCGACAACTCCAGCATGTAGCGGCCCGCGCTACTGCTGGGGCGCCATAATCTGTTGATCTGTAGAACCTTCATACCATGCAGTCCCAACCATCCAGTTCAATGGCCGCCCCGCCTTTTCCCCATGGACGCACTGACGCGTAGACCGCGCCCAGGGAAGCTGCCATTATCAGACTCGGCTTGTCATATAAAATCATGAGAAACGCCCCATGCAGCAGCAGCAGCAGCAAGGATATGTAAATCACCGCAGCCGGACCCCAGGGATTGCGCCAGGCCAGGACTCCCTCGCGGAGAGCCAGGGCCGCCAACCCCGCCAGCAGCAGCAATCCGGGCCATCCGAATTCTATCATCCAGGTCAGGGGAAGGCTGTCGATGGCATGATGACCGGTCCCGGGGGTGTTGAACAGACCCACTCCCAGGGGATGCTCCCTGACCAGGTTCCAGGTGAAGGAGAAGAATTCCAGCCTGGTAGCCAGGGACCCCCGGCGCGACAACCATTGCTGGGCTACGACCTCAGGCAGGGACAGCCTGCCCTTGCGCAACGTCACCTTGCTGAAAACCGCCTGCCCGTCTTCGTCAACCACCCGGAAGTCCGCTCCGTCCACGCCGTCCTGGAAGCGGGCATCTTCCAGGTAGAAAGCCGCAGTCGTCCACCGCCCGGTTCCGGTCTTGTCCACGCCGGCGGAAGATCGGTACCCGCCATCGGTACCTGTGCCTCCGCCGGGCGCATACTCTATCCTGACCTTGCCGAAACCCTCATCGAGATAATAAAGCACCAGCGTTACCGCGCCGTCGCCGCTATGGTAGAAATCGTCGTCGATGTCGAAATAGAGATATGAGCCTTCCGGCCTCACCCCCTGACCCTCGACTACTGAATAGCCGCCATCCCGGGCCTGGACGAGGTGCAGCCCCGCCTCGCTGCCTGTGCCTTTGAGCCCGTCCGCTACCTCCTGGCGCTGCCAGTAGCCGGTAGTGGAAACCGCCGCCAGCACCGCCAGCAGCAGCGCCGCCAGCGCCAACCGCTTTAAGTTTTTTCTCAGCCAGAAACGTCCCAGATATGCCGCCAGGGGAATCAGTACCAGCGCCGCCAGCAGCCAGCTTCCCCGGCTAAAGGTCAAGAAGATGGTGGCGACGGCCATCAGCAGCGCCGATGTCATCAACAGGCGGCGGCGCCACAGGACCATGGCAATCAGGGGGATACAGGCCAGGGGTATGGCTGCGGCGAAGCCGGGGTGACCCACCAGGGAGCGGATCCGGTAGAACTGGTCGCTGGCGGCGATACGGATATCGGCGCCGATAGCCTCCACCTGTATGGAAGCGAACAGGGGGTTGGACTTCGCCATGTATTCCAGCAGGCCGAACAGGCAGATGACCAGCACCGCGGCCACGACCGCCCACAGCACCAGACAGGCGTCGAACCGGTCGCGCATGCCGTGTTTTATCAGGAAGAAGACGCCGGCGCCGGTAAATACCCAGTTGACGGCGATGCCGAAGGTCTCGGCTACGAAGACCCCGCGCAGCAGGAAAAGCGCTGCCAGCGCCGCCACCAGCACATCGGCATAATCGACGCGCGGCAAGCGGTGGTTGAGGCCGTAGTCTGCCAGCAGCAGCAGCCAGGAAAGCACAAAGGCCAGGCGAAAGGGTGTAGCCAGAACCGGGCCCAGTTCGACGCGTCCGGCGTCGACCAGGTTTATCAGATGGAAGAGGCCGGTGCAGATAGTGATGACCACTGCGACCCGCCAGGCCCAATGGATACCCGGATGGGGCCGGCCCCTCTCCCCCGGCGCCACACCCGCCCCACTTCCGGACGTGAAAGAGATCGGAAGAGCGTCGGGTAGGGAAAGAGTGTCGATCTCGGGTGTCGCCGTATCAATA
>CAJVWY010000128.1 GCA_913009925.1 uncultured bacterium | reverse complement strand
ATCAGTTATGCCGGCCCATCTTCAGCAAGGCCTACCGGGCGGTCATCGCCTTCGCCAAGGCGTGTCTGGCCGAAAGCATGGAAGTGGAGCTGACCGTAGTCGACCAGCCGGGGGTCGATATCGGCGCATGCCGAAGCATCGCCGCCAAGATGGGCGTGAAGTTCCGCGTTCGCCCGCTGCTGGCCGGCAACGGTGAGGAGGAGAGAGAATGAGTGACAACAAAGCGCCGCGCATATTGCTGGTGGATGACGAAGAGGCCATCCAGAAGCTGTTGGCTTACCCCATGGAGCAGGAGGGCTACGAGATCGTCCAGGCCATGGATGGCGAGACGGCGCTGGAGCAGTTCCACAGCCAGTCCTTCGATCTGGTGGTCCTGGATATCATGCTGCCCGGCAAGAGCGGCATCGATGTCTGCCGTGAGATCCGGGCCGGGAGCACGGTGCCGATCATCATGCTGACGGCCAAGTCGGACGAGTTCGACAAGGTACTGGGGCTGGAGATCGGTGCGGATGACTACATCACCAAACCTTTCAGCATCCGCGAGTTCCGCAGCCGCGTCAAGGCTCAGCTGCGGCGCATGCAGATGACTCAGCTGCCGGCGGACGTGGCCAGGGAGACGCTGGAGGTGGACAGGCTGCGCATCGATTTCCTCAAACGCAATGTCTACCTGGACGGTGAGAAAGTGGATTTGACCTACAAGGAGTTCGAGTTGCTGAAGACGCTGGTGGGCCACCCCGGGCGTGTCTTCGACAGAGGTTCACTGCTACAGCTGATCTGGGGCGATTCGGACTTCCGGGACCCACGCACCGTCGATGTTCACATACGCCACCTCAGAGAGAAGGTGGAGCCGGACCCGCACGACCCCGAATACATCTTTACCGTCAGGGGAGCAGGCTACAAGTTCAGGGATATATAGTCTTAACCTTAGCGGTAATGATCGGCCTGCCGCGGGCCGACAGGTAATGCCATGTCATCTTCATCACCAGACAAGATTCGCCTCGGCATAGCTTTCAAGCTCAGCCTGGTTTTCTTTTCCGTGTTCCTCCTCGCCGTGGGCATCATTTACGCCTACGTAGTGCCCCAGCTGCAGAGCCGGCTCACCGACCAGAAGCTGGACAACATGAAGAGCTACGCCACCCTCTATTCCGAGAGCTTCCTCACCGCTTACAGCCAGGGCGCTTCGCCGGTGTACCTTGATCTGCTCACACAGCAATACGCCGAGCGCGCTGACGCCAGGATTCTGCTCATGGATGTCTCCGGGAACCTGATATCGGACTCGCTCAAGGGCCAGGCCTTCAACGCGGATGATTACCCGGTGGCGCGCACGGCCATCGAACGGCGCCAGCCCGAGGTCGATGTCCACACCGTCGATGACCGTAATTATGGCATGGCGGCGGTACCCCTGGGCAACGGCAACACGGTAGTGCAGGTGGTGGTGGTCTCTTCCGCCATGGATGATGTGGAATCAGCCGTTACCCTGGTGCAACGCCAACTGACCGTGGCCGCGGCGGTGGCGCTGCTCATCGCCCTGGCCGTCATCTATACCGTCTCGCACATCTTCACCCGCAGGATCAAGCGCATCGAGTCCGGCGCCAGACGTATCGCCCGCGGTGATTTCGATACCAATGTACCGATCCAGGCCAACGACGAACTGGGTGAGCTGGCCGCGGCCTTCAATGACATGGGCAATAAGCTGGGGTCGGCCTTCCGGCAGATAGACCTGGAGCAGCAGCGGGCGAAACTGCTGCTGGATGACCTGAGCGAGGGGGTCATCGGCGTGGACGCGGACGGGAACGTCATCGTGGCCAATCCGGCGGCCGAAGCCCTTCTGGGTGGGAAGATAGAGCCGCCGGCGCCGCTGGTGGAATGTGTACCCGAGGAGATATACAGCCTGTGGCACTCCATGGCCAGCGACAGCCCGGCCCGGGAGGATACGTTCGTGCTGCCGGGCGAGCGGGCGTTGATGGTGCATGTCTCATCCCTCACTGACCAGGCGGAGCTGGCGACGCTCCTGGTGATCCGCGACGTGAGCCAGGAGGTCAAGCTGGAACAGGCCCGGCGTGACTTCATCGCCAACGCCTCCCACGAGTTCAAGACCCCCATCTTCTCCCTTTCCGGGTTTCTGGAGATTCTGGAGGATGAGGATGTGGACGAAAAGACGAGGACGGAATTCATGGCGACCATGAGGGAGCAGGTGGACCGGCTCGCCTCGCTGGCCCGCAACCTGCTGGACCTGTCACAGATGGATTCCGGCGTTGTCAGTATCGAGACCGCTCCCTTCCATCTGAGGGAGGTGGTGGACGAGGTGGCCAGGGAATTCCAGGCCGTACCCGGGTTTACCCACCACGGGATCGAGACCGGGGGCCTGCCGCCGGAACTGGTGGCGCACGGCGACCGGGAACGCACGGCCCAGCTGGTGCGCATTCTGATGGACAACGCCCTCAAGTACTCTCCCGAGGGATCGACGGTAGTGGTCGCGGGGAACGCCGACGACGCTACCGTGAGCTTCACGGTGGCCGACCAGGGATCCGGCATACCGGAGCGGGAGCTTCCGCGCGTATTCGAGCGCTTCTACCGGGGCAAGAGCGCCGGACGTATCCGCGGCACCGGCCTCGGCCTGTCCATCGCTCACGAACTGGCGCGGTTGATGGACGGCGATATCCAGGTCCGGTCATCCGGCAGGGGGACATCCATCACCGTGACCCTTCCCGCCAACGGCGCTCCGGGTGCTTAATAATAGTTAACCTTCCTTAACGCCTGCTTTGTTGGCCTTTTTCCTGTCTCGGGTATAATGGATTCAGGTTGAGTAAAGTGAAGGCTCGGTCTGGGTCTGAAGAAGCATCCAATTTAACAGGCAGGTAATGTCGGGTGGTTGGCGGCCGCCCGATGTTACCTATGAAAGGAACCAAATGAAGAGGGTCGTTAATATCCTGATCAGCGTGGCCGCCGGTATATCCGGCGCCGCACTGTTATTACTGGTAGCTTTTCTGCTCAACTGGGGCGGCATGGGCGAAGATGCCCCGGCGGTCACCATCCCCGGGGCGGCGGCTCAGATTTCGGGGACACCGGTCTCCACCGGCGGCTCCATGGGGCCAAGCCAGATTTACGACAAGTATGCCAACTCGGTGGTTCAGATAGTATCGACCTTCGACCAGCCTCGTGACCTGTTCCATGCCGGCGGCGAACAGCAGGGTATCGGCTCCGGGTTCGTCGTATCCGAGGAAGGTTATATCATCACCAACGCCCACGTGGTCACCACCGCGGGAGCGGGCTCCGGTGGCACGGCCACCAAGCTGGAAGTCAACTTCAAGGATGGCAAGAAGGTGGAGGCCTCCATTGTCGGCTATGACGTTACCGGCAGTGATATCGCCGTCATCAAGGTGGACCCGGCCGACCTGGATCTGGTGCCGGTGGCACTGGGAGACTCTACCAAGGTCCAGGTGGGTGAGCCGGTGGTGGCCATCGGCAGCCCCTTCGGTGTCTATGACAGCTCGCTCACGGCGGGCGTGGTCAGCGCTATAGACCGGAACGTGGAAGCGCCCGAGGCCGGCTTCGTCATCCAGGACGCCATCCAGACTGATGCCGCTATCAACCGTGGCAACAGCGGCGGGCCGCTGTTCAATGCCCGGGGAGAGGTCATCGGTATCAATGAGCAGATCATCAGTGAGAGCGGCGGTTTTGAAGGCGTGGGCTTCGCCGTCCCCATCAATACGGCCAAGCGGGTGATGGACGAGATCATCGCCACCGGTGAGGTCGAATATGCCTGGATGGGTGTGGTCGGGCAGACCGTGGACGAACAACTGGCGGCCGACAAGGATCTGCCGGTCACCGAGGGAGCACTTATCAGCAAGGTGCTGGGCGACGGCCCTTCCGCCAAAGCGGGGATCAAGGAGGGTGACATCATCATCCGTTTCGACGACAAGGAGATCAAGGGGATGGAGGATGTCACCGACCTG
>CAJVWY010000127.1 GCA_913009925.1 uncultured bacterium | reverse complement strand
TGCTGTACCGGCAACCGCCGCTGGTGCTGGAAAGGAGCTTCCCGCCGGTCTCCATCCTCATCGCCGCCCACAACGAGGAGAGCAACCTGCCGGAGACCCTGCGCGGCATCGCCGGGCAGGACTATCCCGCGGAGATGGAGCTCATCATCGTCGATGACGGCTCCAGCGACGGCACGCTCACCTACCTGCGCTCAGCGCGACGCCCCGGCATGAACGTGCTCTCCATCCCCCACCAGGGGAAGGCGGCCGCGCTCAATGCCGGCCTGGAGGCCGTCTCCCACCGGGTTCTGGTGACTATCGACGCCGATACCTTCCTGCACCGGCAGTCTGTCCGGCGGATCGTGGCGCGGCTGCTGAACTCACCGGATTGCGCCGCTGTAGCCGGTTCGGTGATGGCCAAGAACTCTCGCGAGACCCGGTTCTCCCGCCTGCAGGAATGGGACTATTTCCTCGGCATCGGAGCGGTCAAGCGCCAGCAGAGCATGTACCGCGGCACCCTGGTGGCGCAGGGAGCGTTCAGCGCCTTCCGCACCGGCATCGTACGCGCCGCCCGCGGCTGGCCCAACCGTATCGGCGAGGATATCGTCCTCACCTGGGCCCTGCTGCGCGAAGGGCACCTGGTGGGCCACGAACCGACGGCCATCGCCTTCACCCGGGTCCCCGAGACCTACCGGGGTTTCTACCGCCAGAGACAGCGTTGGGCCCGGGGCATGATAGAGGCGCTGAAGAGCCATGCCGGCATCATCTGGAAGCGGCGCGGTTTCGCCGGCTTTTTCGTCGCCCTCGACCTGCTGTTCCCACCCATGGACCTGGTGTTCTCCCTGGCCTTCCTGCCCGGAGTGGTGCTTGCCCTGTTCGGCCATTACCAGCTGGCCGGACTTATGACCTTGCTGGTCATACCATTGACCGCCGTCATTATCCTGGTCATGCTCCGCTACCAGCGCAGCGTTTTCAGTCTGCTGCGGCTTGGCATCCGCCGGAACCTGCTGGGCCTGCTGTCATATCTCCTCTTCTACCAGTTCATCGTCTCGCCCATCTGTGTCGTGGGCTACGGCAGGGAGTTGCTTAACCTGAAAAAGCGATGGTGAGCGGCCGCGAGGACCTCCCTATTTTCGAATATTAGCAGATATTAATAAACATCCGTCAAAAGCTGTTTTATAAATATACCGGGATTTGCAGGTGCTTTAACCACGGTTCCTCCATATCCAAATATAACCAATATCCTCAAATTAGTTAAAGCGATAACAAAAATAGTGGTTTTCCCCGATAGGCAGATTTTCCCGATGATTGTATCCTTCTCCACAAGCAATGTGCGGCAATCGCAGCCGCGTACTACATCGGGACGGCCAGGAGAAATCCGTCTTCCCGGAGTTTTTTTTCGAGGAGGTGAACATGCAGCTTACGAGACAAGCTGACTACGCGATCCGCGCCCTGCTCCGTCTCTCGATAGAGGGCTCAGGTGCCGTGGTGCAGACCAAGGAGATCGCCGCCAGCGAGGGGATCCCCGAGAAATATCTGCCCACGATCATGCGTACTTTGGCCAGGGCGGGACTCGTCCGCACCCTGCGGGGCAACCAGGGTGGCGTGCTCCTGGCACGCAATCCGGAGGACATCAATCTGCGCGAGGTTATCGAAGCGATCGAAGAACCCATCGTGCTGAACCGATGCCTCCGCAGCGAGGACGAGTGCGACCGGGAGAATTTCTGCCCGGTATATCCTGTCTGGAACCGGATCCAGCAGTCGATGGTCGAGAAACTGGAGTCAACGACGTTTGCTGATTTGGCCGCAGCCGATTTGAGAGCTGAGGCCGGGTCTTCCAAGGGATGGCAATTCGTCGACTCCCGGCAGGAAAAAGTTCCCGCCTAAGCTGCTCACCTTCCACCAGGGGGGAGGCAAACCCTCGCAGAGGGTGCTCGATTTGCAGAGCTAGTTGAAGTGGATGTGGCGCCGGGGCACACGCAGACGTTGATGGTTGTTCAGACCGGCCCGGCGGATCTCAGGTGGTTAACGCGGTATTGCCATGGATTCTTTCAATGGCCATGGAGACATGGCCATTCTTCGTGTCTTGGAACCTCAGCGGCGATGCGATATCATCTGAACATCAACGGAAACCCCATCTTACCGTGAAAGACTACTACCGCATACTCCAGGTAAGCCAGGACGCGTCCCCTGAGGTCATCGACCAGGCCTTCCGGACACTGGCGAGAAAGTATCATCCCGATTCCTACCCTCCCCACCAGAGGGAGTGGGCCACGTTGAAGATGCAGGACCTCAACGAGGCCCGCGACGTACTCAGAAACCCCAAGCGCCGGGCCGAATATGCCCGCTGGCGCCGTAACGAGTTCTGGCGCCTGTTCTGGCGCGAGGGACTGGCGGGCCTTTCACGGCGTTGGGGCGGCAGCAGCTAGGCCCTCCCCCTATGCGGCGCGGTAATCTTCCGGTTCCCTCTCCGACAGCCGGCCGTCCTCCAGCCACAATACCCGGTCGGCTATACCCATGATGCGGCTGTCGTGAGTGACGATGACCACGGCCTTGTTGCGCTCACGGGCCAGTTCCGACATCAACGCCATAACCTCCCGGCCCGACTTCGAATCCAGGTTCCCCGTAGGTTCGTCGGCCAGGATCAGCGGCGGGTCGTTGGCCAGGGCCCGCGCCACCGCAACCCGCTGCTTCTCACCGCCGGAGAGATCGGCGGGCACATGATCCAGCCGCTCCCCCAGGCCCAGTCGTTCCAGCAACCGCCGCGAATCCCGCTCCACCGTCCGGTCCTTGCGACCCGCCAGGTTCATCACCAGGGCCACGTTCTCCTGGGCGGTAAGCCCCGCCATCAGGTTGAAGGCCTGAAAGACAAAACCGATCTGGTGCAGCCTGAGCCTGGAGAGCGCCGCCCGCGACAGGCTTCCCAGGGCGCTGCCCGCCACGATCACTTCCCCCGATGACGGGGTGAGCAACCCCCCCGCCAGCGACAGCAGCGTCGTCTTTCCCGAGCCCGACGGCCCCATGATCAACACGATCTCGCCGTTGCCGATGGCGAAGCTGACGTCATCCACGGCGCGGATCTCCGTATGGCCCTTGCCGTAGATCTTGGAGACGGAATCCAGTTCCAGTATGTTATCGCCATCACTCATTGTCCACTCAGGCCTTGAACACGATCACCGGGTCGATATTATTGATCTTGTGCGCCGGCACGTAGGAGGCGATCACGCTCATGGCGATGGCGGCCACGAAGGCGCTGAGGAACTGCTGCCAGGAGAAAGCCACGCTGATCTGTACCACGATACGGCTGATGATGCGGGCCACCCACAGCGAGGCCAGGGCGCCCACCAGGTACCCCAGCAGGCTGCTGATGAGCGCCTGTTCCAGGACGATCTTGTACAGCGCCATGCTGCTGGCGCCCACCGCCTTCAGCACCCCGTACTCACGGTACTTCTCCAGGGTGGCGGAATATACCACCAGGCCGACGATGGCTACGCCGATGATGAAGGCGATCACCACCACCACCGACAGGATGGGCATGACGCCCACCCGGATGACGGCGGCGTTGTTCTCGGAGAACTCCTCGCGGGTATATACGGTCTGCTCCGGATAGGCGGCGGCTATCTGCCGGCGCACCTGCTCCCGGTCCGCGCCCGGGGCGGTCTTGATGAGAATGAAATTGACGCGGTTGGGCCCCAGCGCCTGGCGCGCCTCGTCGATGTCCACGAACGCGTACTGGGCCACCATGATGGTGGTGTCCTCCGAGACGCCTACTATCCGGTAGGGCTTGCCGTCGATCTCGAAGGTATCGCCCAGGCTAAGATCGTTGGTCTCCATGGTGACCCGGTCACAGACAATCTCTCCCGGGCCGGGGTCGGACCGGCCCTCCACCATCTTCCAGGGACCGCCGGCGCCCCCGGGCTCGTAGCCCACCAGGATCAGGCTGTTCTGCTGCCCCTTGATGTCCACCAGGGTAGTCCGTG
>CAJVWY010000126.1 GCA_913009925.1 uncultured bacterium | reverse complement strand
GGTGCCATGTCATGGACGAGACCAACCTCTCCGACGAAGAGACCATCGCCTTCATCAACCACAACTTCGTGCCGGTACGGGTGGACAGCGACCGGCGTCCGGATGTCAACAGCCGCTACAACCAGGGGGGCTGGCCCTCCATATGCTTCCTGACAGCCGCCGGCGAGATCATCGCCGGCACCACCTATGTCCCCCTGGAACAGATGCGCCGCCTGCTGGTGGACGTGGTGGCGGTCCACGCCGGCAGCCCGGAGCAGATAGAGCAGGCCATCAGCCTGATGCGCGAGCGGCGGGCGGAGGAGGCGGAGCTCCAGGGGGCTCCTGTCGATGCCAGCATCGTGGACACGCTGGCGGACCTGGCCGCACAGGCTTATGATGAACAGCACGGCGGTTTCGGTAAGGAGCCCAAGTTCCCCTATGCCGGGGTCCTGAAGTTCCTGCTGGCCCGCCTTGCCGCCGAAGCCGGAGGTAACGAGGGGGAGATGCTCAGGACGACCCTGGATGCCATGGCCGGTGGTGAGATCCATGACCGCACCGGGGGAGGCTTCTTCCGTTACGCTACCGCGGAGGACTGGTCCCATCCCCACTATGAGAAGATGCTGGAGGATAACGCCGCGCTTATGGCGGTCTTCACCGAGGCCTACCGCCTGAGCGGCGAACAAGGGTATGAGGAGGTGGTCAGGGATATCTACAGTTACCTGCGGGGCGCGTTGCTGGACCCTGAAACCGGCGCCTTTGCCGGCAGTCAGGACGCGGACGAGGATTATTACCGGCTGAGCGCCGGTGACAGGGAGAAAGCGGCGGCGCCCCCGGTGGACCGTACCGTCTTCTCCGGGTGGAACGCGGCGGCGGCCTCGGCGTTGCTGAGGGCCTACCAGGTTTTCGGGGACGGCGGATTCCGGGAGAGCGGCCTGGGGGCGCTCTCCTATGTCTGGGAGCATATGTGGGACGATGCTGACGGCCTGGCCCATGATCTGGACGGCGGCACGTCCGTGGCGGGGCTGCTGGCGGATACGGCGTCGCTGGCCCGCGCCTGTCTGGATGCTTACGAGAGCGGCGCCGGTGACCGATGGCTGGTCCGCGCCACGCGGGCCGCCCGCTGGATGATTTCCAACCTGGAGGACAGCAAGCGGGGAGGCTTCTATGATTGCGCCACGGCTCCAGGGCTCGATGGTTATCCTTCCGAGAGGAACAAGCCGCCGGTGGACAACAGTATGGCCGCCGCCACGCTGATACGGCTGGCGCAGAACACGGGCCGGAAGGATTTTGAAGAGGCGGCCGGCAGGGCTTTGAAGCTGCTATCCGGCTCTTTTGAGCAGTACGGCCTGTTCGGAGCGGATTTCGCCGTGGCGGTGATGAGGCACCTGGACCCGCCGGTCCGGGTGACTATCGTCGGCCCGCCCGCTGACCCGGCAACCGGAGAGATGATCCGCTCGGCACACGCGGCCCGTATCCCCTTCCGCTCGGTGGAGATTCTGGACCCGGAGGTTCATGGCGAAGAACTGGAGGCCGTGGGCTACGGATACGAGGGCAGACCCATCGCCTATATATGTGTCGGCGCCAGCTGCCAGCCACCGGTAGACGACCCGGCACAGCTGCCCCTGAGGCTGGAGAGCGGCTGGGAAGCTGTGCGGGGGAAATAGGTGTTTTTCAGGCCTCCTGGTTTACGGGCCTGGAAACCCTGCCGGCCGATGGTTTCAGGTAAAGCCATAACATCAAGGTCAGGTAGGTCCAGTAACCGGTCACCTGGATAAGCGAGGGGGTGGCGTAATAGCCGAAAGTCGCTCCCAGGATGGCTCCTAGCCCGTCACCGTGCCCCAGCAGCCAGCTGGTATCCCAGAGCGGCTCAGTAAGTATGGCTGGAAAAAATCCCAGCTCCCCGGCCTCTTGCAGCGTGTGGCTCAGGATACCCGCGCCGAACAGTATCAGCAGCACGCCGGTCACGTTGAAGAAAAGACGCAGGTTCAGCCGGGCGCTGCCACGATAGATGGCTATTCCCGCCAGAGCCGCCAGGGTGAACCCCGCAGCGGCGCCGGCAACCGTGGAAGCGGCCTGCGACGAAGAGGCGCCCGCGAACAGGAAAAGGACGGTCTCCAGACCCTCTCTGCCCACGGCGGCAAAAGCCAGCAGCGATATGGCCAGCGGCGTGGCCGATTGTACCGCCCGCTGCGTTCTCAGCTCCAACCCGCCCTTCAGCCCGGCTCCATGGTTGCGCATCCAGATTATCACATAGGTCAGTACGGCCAACGCCAGCAGGTTGCCGCCGACTTCAAACATCTCGGCCGCCTCCTCGCCCAGCTCTCCGGCGAAGGTGAACAGCGCGGCGCCGGCAATCAGGCTGAGTGCCAGGGCGCCGGCGGTGCCGCCCCAGGCGTACCGCACCAGCCGGCCTTCGCCCAGGCGCCGGAGGAAGGAGATGACGATGGCCAGGATGAGGACCGCTTCCAGGCCCTCCCTCAAGGAGATCAACAGCGCAGAGAACATACAACAACCCCTATTTGCATAAGACTTATAAGTATTATTAGGTTAGTCTAATATGTTCTCAAAGATTTGTCAATAACCGCTCGCCGGTGGCTTATATCCCCCGGTCCAGCAGGGCCGTCTCCAGCTGTATGTGGTCCGACTCGATCTCCGACAAGACCTTGAACACCTTGTTGACCCGTTGCTCGGAGGCGTCCAGGGCCGACTGTGCATAGAAGGCCGATGCTGCTTCTTCCAGCTCCCGGGCCTTTACGATATTGTCGTGATCGCTGACGCCGGCCGCCTCTCTCCCCGGGTCCGGGTCCGGCGCCTCGACCTTGAGCATCTTCCTGATTACCGAGGCATGCTCACCCTCTATCTTGGAGAGGTTCTTGAAGATCCCCTGGAGCTCGATGGTGTCCGCGTTTCCCGAGGCGTCAAGGTAGAACGCCTTGTTATTGACCTCCAGATGGAGGGCTTTCTCCAGGTTCTGGCGTGAAATCTCCGTCAATTCGCCGATGGTCTGGTTCTCATCGACCCAATCGGCCGCGGTCGAGATATAGTCTTGATGGGCACCGCAAAAGGGGCAGTGGCTGGGCTTGGCATCGCCCATGAAGGGGTCGCCGCAGATCTGGCATCGATAGAATTTCATTTCGTCCTCCCTTTAAAAAACTGGTTTTTCCGGATGTTGATGAGGCTCCGGAATACTATAACAAAAGAATTTCCGCCGGTAGTCAGGGGGCCTGGGGAGCCTGCCGGCGCCGGTGCCCGGGCTTCTCCAACAAGACTTACCCACAATATCAACACTGAAGTAATACTTGAGCTTTCCCCGGTCCGTTTTTGAAAATACTGCAATTTGCGCAATAAACTTTTTCCCCGGCTATTTACCCCGGGTCAGATGCCAGCTATGATAGCGACTAGATGCTATATATTGAAGGAATCGGACCCTCAACCACGAAATATTGTGTATTGGGACCGGTTTAAGCCTACAATTGGTGTTGTCTGCGTGAAGTGTCCCTTTTGCAGTTCCACCGATACGAAAGTCGTTGATTCCCGCGACACGGAGTCGCAGGACGCGATACGGCGCCGGCGGGAATGTCTTAGCTGCCAGCGCCGTTTTACGACTTATGAACGGTTTGAGGAGACGCCGCTCACGGTGATCAAGAGCGGCGGCGAGCGGGAAGTGTTCTCGCGGGCCAAGCTGATGGCGGGGCTGCTGCGGGCATGTGAGAAGCGTCCTATCGATACCGAGACGCTGGAGCAGGTCGTCGATGACATCGAGTCCGAACTCAGGAACGAGTTCAAGGTGGAGGTTCCCTCGGCGGAGATCGGTGAGCGGGCGCTCACGCAGCTCAGGGAGCTGGACAAGGTGGCATACGTCCGTTTCGCTTCGGTCTACCGGCAGTTCGAGGATGTGGAGGAGTTCCAAAGAGAGCTTTCCGGGCTCTGATTAATCTGAATCTAGCCATTTCTGTAGAAAGGGGAGAAGATGTTAGTGGAAGAACCTCGCCGAGTCGCTGAAGAGGGTTCGAGGG
>CAJVWY010000125.1 GCA_913009925.1 uncultured bacterium | reverse complement strand
AGCTTGACTGGCTCCTAGGTTATCCACCCCGACTCCTGTTTGCAAGAAAAGGCTGTCAGAGATACGGATAAAGCGGGAAGCCGGCCAGCAGTTCTTCGGTCCGCCGGCGCAGCCTGGCGATCTCGTCGGCGGACACGTGCGGGCTCAGCGCTCCCAGCAGTATCGCGGCCACCTCGTCCATTTCCGCCTCGCGGAAGCCCCGGGTGGTGACCGCAGGAGTGCCCAGGCGTATACCGCTGGTCACGGTCGGCGGCAGTTGGTCGAAGGGGACAGCGTTCTTGTTCACAGTGATGCCCACCTGCTCCAGCCGGCTTTCCGCCTCGATGCCGGTAATGCCGATGTCGGTCAGGTCCGCCAGGACCAAATGGTTATCCGTGCCGCCGGAGACCAGGGTGATGCCTCCCTCCTGCAGACGCCGGGCCAGCAGCGCGGCGTTATCGACAGTCTGCTGCTGACGTTTCCTGAACGCCTCGGTGGCGGCCAGCTTGAAGCAGACCGCCTTGCCGGCGATGACGTGTACCAGAGGGCCGCCCTGGAGCCCCGGAAATATAGCCTTGTCCACCGCCCGCGCATGCTCCTTCTTGCAGATGATGACCCCCGAACGGGGACCCGCCAGGGTCTTGTGGGTGGTAGTGGTCACGTATTCGCTGACCGCCACCGGGTCGGGGTGGAGCCCCGCGGCTACCAGGCCGGCGATATGGGCCATGTCCACCATCAGCCTGGCACCCACACCCTTGGCTATATCAGCGAACCGCTTAAAATCGATGATGCGGGGATAGGCACTGGCGCCGGCGACGATCATCCTGGGCCGGTTCTCCCGCGCCAGCTTCTCGATCTCGTCGTAATCCAGCTGCCCGGTCTCGCGGCTGACGCCGTAACCATGGGCATGGTAGAAACGGCCGGAGAAGTTCACCTTGAGGCCGTGGGTAAGATGGCCGCCGTGGTCCAGCTTCATGGCGAGGATGCTGTCGCCCAGGGAGAGGTCGGCGAAATAGACCGCCTGGTTGGCGCTGGAGCCGCTGTGGGGCTGCACATTGACATGCTCGGCGCCGAATAGCCGCTTGCACCGCTCGATAGCCAGGTTCTCTACTTCGTCCACTACCTCACAGCCGCCGTAATAGCGCGCCTCCGGGTAACCCTCTGCATATTTGTTAGTGAGGACCGATGACACCGCCTCGAGGACGGCGCGGCTGGTGAAGTTCTCCGAGGCTATGAGCTCGATGGTGCGCCGCTGACGCTCCAGTTCCCTTCCTACCATGCCGGCGATACCGTCATCGGCCTCTTCCAGAGACTTGAGAAAATCAGGATCTGTCTTCGGTTTTACTCCAGGCTCTGCCAATTCTCTTCCAGCTCGGCGATGATATTGAGGCGGCGTTCGTGCCGGCCGCCTTCGAACGGTGTGGACATCCAGACATCAAGGATATCAAAGACCGACTCCTGCTCCAGCGTACGCTGCCCCAGACACAAGATGTTGGCGTCGTTATGCCGCCTGCTCATCTCCGCCTGGCTGACATCACAGGGAGACACGGCCCTGATACCCGCCACCTTGTTGGCGGTTATGCACATGCCCAGCCCCGTGCCGCAAAACAGCAGCCCCCGGTCGGCCCGGCGCGATGATACGGCCCGGGAAACCTGGATGGCGAAATGGGGATAATCGACGCTCTGCGATGAGTCCGTACCCAGGTCGATGACCTCATGGCCATCGCTCTGGAGCCGTTCCATGATGGTCTGTTTCAGCTTATAACCGGCATGGTCGGCAGCAAGGGCTATCTTCACCTTTCCTCCTCGTTCAACAGGCCTTTCAGTATCCGCGGCAGGGCCGGAGATATCATTTCCAGCACTTGCGTGTAATACCGCTCCGATTGCCCGATGGGGTCGGGCACATCGATTCCCTCCGCGTCTTCCCTGGAAAACCGACGGGGAAACAGCAGAGCCAAGTATATCCTATTTTCAAATCCGGGGAACTGCGCCGCCAGTTCGAAACAATGGCGGCGGGTCATACCCAGGACGAAGTCCGACGCCGCCATTATGGGCCGGCTGACCTCCCGCGCCCGGTGGGCTGAAAGGTCCAGACCCCAGCGCCGGGCGGCCATCTGCCCCTCACGGGTGGCCGGATTCCCGTTCAGGGCGAAAGTGCCGGCGGAGCTTATCCGGAAGCGATCGCCCAGCCCCTGCTTCTCCACATAATCCTTAAGCAGCGCCTCCGCCAGCGGGCTGCGGCAGATGTTGCCGGTGCAGACGAACAGGACGCTGGTGGGCGGTGATACGCGCATAGCCTACAGCCCCCGTCCTTCGATCAGCTTCTCCACCTGCCGCCGGCCCATGGCCCCTTCCCTCAGTATGCGGGGACGCCCCCCGGTGGCGGCGTGCCGCAGATCGATGACCGTCGATGGTTCGGCGAGCCGACAGCGTCCCGCGTCTATGACAAACTCGCATCGGCTGAGGATGACCGCGGGAACCTCGTAAACGGCGCAGGGCTCGCCGGCGCCGGCGGGGTTGGCGCTGGTCAGCGCCAGGGGCAGCGGCAGGTGGCGGAATTGCCGGCTGAACTGCGGCGGCACCACCCTGGCGCCGATGGCGCCGCCTCCACGTGAGCCCAGGGCCGCCGCCTCCTCGCTGGTAGCGGGCAGGATAACGGTGACCGGGCCGGGCAGCAGCGCCGTCAGGATACCTGATAATGTCTGCGGCAGGCTGGGCACCATCGACTTTAACTGCCGCAGGTCAAAGAACATAAGGGCGATCGGCTTTCCCCTCTCCCGCTTCTTGGCGGCATAAAGCTTCTCCATAGCCTCCGGGATGTCCGGCACGCATGCCAGGCCATAAACCGTGTCGGTGGGCAGACAGGCCAGCCCTCCCTCTCTGAGCGTCCGGGCGGCGCCGGACCAGTCCCCCGGTTCCATCTTCCCCAGTTCATAGACCCGCATTGCCGGTCCTCCCCGCGACTATCACCCGGTCGTGTCCCCCGTAATCCTTAAGCGTCTCCACCGCCGCCAGCCCTGCTTCAACTATCATCAGCTCCCGGACGCCCGGTCCCTGGGCGCTGCCTATCTCCACCATAAGCCGGCCGCCGGGCCTGAGGAAGGGCGGTGCCTCCCGCGCCAGCAACCGGTAGAAGTCCAGACCGTCGGCTCCGCCGCGCAACGCCGCCTCCGGCTCGTATTCCCGCACGTCCCGGGGCAGTGCATCCCATTCATCATCAGCGATATAGGGCGGGTTGCAAAGGATCACATCGAAAGTCGCCAGCGGGTCCAGAGCGGCGAACATGTCCGACTCGATAAAATCGATGCGGCAAGCTACTCCGGCCGCGCGCGCGTTCTCCCGCGCCAGTTCCAGCGCCGCGGCGCTGCGATCGACGGCGGTGAGGTCGGTGTCAGGATAACCGGCGGCTACAGCGATGGCGATGGCGCCGCTGCCGGTGCCCACATCCAGCACGCGGGGCGGGGCGGGCCAGTCCCGGTCCTCGAGCAGGCCCAGGGCGGCCTCCACCAGGTGCTCCGTCTCCGGCCGGGGGATGAGTACATTCCTGTCCACCCTCAGGGTCAGGTCACGGAAATAGGCGCGGCCGAGGATATAGGCTACCGGCTCCCTTCTGCCGCGCGCCCGCACCAGCTCACGGTAGCGGCCGACCTCAGCCTCGTTGAGTGGACGATCATAATTGATATAAAGATCGATGCGGCGCATCCCCAGGGCTTCGGCCAGCAGCAGCTCCGCGTCCAGCCGCGGGCTGGTCGACCCCCTGGATTCAAGGTAATCGGCGGATTTCTTCAGGAGAGATGAGATATGTAGGGACAAACCGATACCTCACCGCCACCGGCTCAGACCTCGGCCGTCCGCAGCTGTTCGGCCCGGTCCTGTGCCGCCAGCGCCTCGGCGAACTCATCGATGTCACCCTGGCGGCTGGCATCGATCCGGTGCAGGGTCAGGTTGACCCGATGATCGGTGACCCTGCCCTGGGGAAAATTGTAGGTGCGGCCCTTCTGGCTGCGGTCCCCCGTGC
>CAJVWY010000124.1 GCA_913009925.1 uncultured bacterium | reverse complement strand
ACTTTATATCCGCGACATCCCAGATAGCGCAGACGACCCTGAGGAGCACCCTGGGACAGGCGGAACTGGACCACCTGCTGTCGGAGCGGGACCGCATCAACCAGCAGCTCCAGCGGATCATCGACGAACAGACCGAACCCTGGGGCATCAAGGTCTCGACTGTAGAGGTCAAGGACGTGGAGATACCCCAGACCATGCAGCGCGCCATGGCACGGCAGGCGGAGGCGGAGCGGGAGCGCCGCGCCAAGGTTATCGCCGCCGAAGGCGAGTTCCAGGCTTCAGAGAAGCTGGCCCAGGCGGCGGCCGTCATCGCCACCGAGCCCATAGCGCTCCAGCTGCGCTTCCTGCAGACCCTGAGCGAGATAGCCGCCGAGAACAACTCCACCACCATCTTCCCCGTCCCCATAGACCTGTTGAAGCCGCTGCTGGAGAAGAGGGGCTAAGCACACCTATGGCCTTCTCCCCTGGTAGCGAGGTGAAACCGGCGGCGGCCGGTGACCGGCACCCCCAGAACCGGCTGTGGGCTCCCTGGTCCGCCACCGACGTGTTCGCTATCATCGCCCTGGTGGTCTTCGGCATAACCGCCATCTTCACCATCATGGGGGCGGTGATCGACCTGACGACCACTCTGTTCCCCGGACTGAACAGCGATGTCCTGGACGACTCCTTGCTGGTGACGGCGGCGGGCTTCTTCCTTCAGTGGGCGGTGACGCTGGGAATCATCTTCACTTATCTGAAACTGCGCGGCTACCGCTTCGGTCTTACAACCCTGGGTTTCCGCCGCCCCCGCTCCTGGCCCGAATCGATCGTACTTGTACTGGGGATGCTGTTCTCCTTTTATATATTTCTGGGCCTCTACAACACCATTCTCGGGCACCTGCTGCCCGAGCTGGTGCCCGAACCCCAGGAGATCAAGGAATGGTATGGCTTCTCCATCATCAGCTTTCTGGTGGCCATGAGCCAGGTGGCCATCATCACGCCGGTGCTGGAGGAGATGTTCTTCCGCGGCATCATCCACCAGGGTCTGGAGAGACGGCTGGGCTTCATGGGCGGCGCCTTGATCTCATCGCTGATCTTCGCCCTGGCCCATATTTCCTATACCCTCTACATCCCCACCTTCATCCTGGGCTTCATGTTTGCCTTCCTGGTGCATCGCAGCCGCTCCCTCTGGCCGGCCATTATCGCCCACTTCCTGGTAAATACGCTTGCGGTGATGAGCCAGTTCTTTTTTTAAGGGTTTTTCCCGTTTGAAATTCCGGCGCCCGTTTAATATAGTAGCGCCGAAAAAAGAAACATCTGTTTCCACTTTCAGGGAGCTGAAAAAGCGAGCATTCGGACTGACATGTTGTTCTGGTTTGAGATGGCATGGGCTCCCTTATCTTTAGGAAAAGACTTTCAAGGGGGAGAATCGGGCTTGCGACAGTCCTGCGCGGGTATATGCGCCCTTTCGCCGGGAGTCGGCCTTGACTCCTGATTACAACCTCAGCTATCTCTCCATCGCACTGCTGGGACTGGCGGATATCTGCTTCGTGATGATCCTGCTGGGAACCTCCCGCCTGGTCCAGAGACGTAACCCCTACCCGGAAAAGCTCACCACTTATGAGTGCGGCATCGAACCGTTCAGCGACAGCTGGTCCCCCTTTGCCATCCGTTATTATATCTTCGCCCTGCTGTTCGTCCTGTTCGATGTGGAGGCGGTATTCCTCTACCCCTGGTCGATCATCTTCCGCACCATGGGTTTCACCGGCTTCATCGAGATGATGATATTCATCACCGTTCTGCTCTTCGGCCTGATATACACCTGGGCCAAGGGCGCGCTGGAGTGGATGTGACATGTCGATACTGGATCATTTCGAACATCCCAACATCCTCACCACCACCACGGATTTCCTGTTCAACTGGGCCCGCGCTAACTCCCTATGGCCGTTCACCTACGGCCTGGCCTGCTGCGGTATCGAGATGATAGCCACGGTCATGCCCCGGCACGATATGGCCCGTTTCGGCATGGAGGTCTTCCGCGCCACGCCCCGCCAGGCGGATGTGATGCTGGTATCGGGCACGGTGACCGACAAGATGGCGCCGGTGCTGGTCAAGCTTTACCACCAGATGGCCGAGCCCCGCTGGGTGGTGGCCATGGGTGCCTGCGCCTGCAGCGGCGGCATGTTCTGGGACTCATACAACGTCGTTCAGGGAGCGGACCTGCTGGTTCCGGTCGACGTCTATATACCCGGATGCCCGCCACGCCCCGAGGCGCTGATATTTGGGATGATGAAACTGCAGATGAAGGTGAAGCAGGATACACATGTGGGACGGGCCAGGAAACTGAGAGAAGCGAAAGCCGCCGCCCTGGCGGCAAGCATAACGGCCGGGGGTGAGTGAATAATGTCCGAAGAACCACAGGCGGCAACCCTGCTGGAGCCACAGGAAGTCCTGGAGCTCACGGAGGACCTGGTGGGTGAAAGCTGCCTGAAGATGGGACTGGACCGGGACGAAAAGCTCATCGTGTGGATAGAGCCGCCGGTGCTTCATTCGGTCGTCCGCGCGCTCCGGGACCACAGCCAGCTCTCCTTTCGCTACCTGGTGTTCCTTACCGCGGCCGATTACGAAGACCACATGGAGGCACTGTATCTCTTCCGCTCGATGAAGCATAAGGTGCAGGTGGAGATCCGCGCCAGGCTGGAGCGTGAACACCCCAGCATCCCCACCCTGGCCACGCTGTACAGTACCGCCTGCTGGCACGAGCGCGAATCCTACGACATGTTCGGCATCTTCTACGAGGGACACCCGGAACTGACCCATATCCTCACCGGCGGCGAGGGCAAGGCCTTCCCGCTGCGCAAGGACGCGCGGCCCAAGCGTATACAGCGCCGGGAGTGGCAGTGGCGCGGGTATTCACCATATCTGCGGCTGCCGGAAGAGAAGGACCGGAGCGAGCGCTCGTGAACATACCGGAGACGACAACGCCGATCAGACCGTACCTGCGGCTGGAGGAGATGGTCCTCAACATGGGGCCGCAGCACCCGGCCACCCACGGGGTGTTACGGTTGGTGCTGCACCTCAACGGCGAGCTGGTCGTCAAGGTCAATCCGGTGCTGGGCTACCTGCACCGCGGCTTCGAAAAGCTGGCGGAGAACCGTACCTACTACCAGTTCTTCGCCATGCTGGGCCGGCTGGACTACCTGGCCAACATCTTCATGGAATGGCCGTTCGTGCGCTGCGTCGAGGATCTCATGGAGATAGAGGTGCCGCGCCGCGCCGAATATCTGAGGGTCATCATCGGTGAGCTCAACCGTATCGCCAGCCATCATATGGCCTTGGGCGACTTCCTGCTGAACCTGGGCACCTGGACCCCCTTCTTCTGGACCTTCCGCGACCGTGAGCGCATCATGGACCTGCTGGAGATGCTCACCGGCCAGCGCATGATGTACAACTACATGCGTGTAGGCGGCGTCAAGTACGATATCCCCGAAGGCTTCGAGCCGGAGCTGCGCAAGTTCCTCAAGGAGTTCCCCGCCAAGATAGATGAATACGAGAAGCTGGTCACCGGCAACGAGATCTTCCTGGCGCGCACCCTGGGCCTGGGTATTATCGAGCCGGACGAAGCAGTGGATTACGGCCTTACCGGACCCAACCTGCGGGCGTCGGGCGTTACCTGGGACCTGCGCAAGGACCGC
Organism: uncultured bacterium; assembly: GCA_913009925.1. Taxonomy (GTDB): domain Bacteria; phylum Actinomycetota; class Thermoleophilia; order BMS3ABIN01; family BMS3ABIN01; genus BMS3ABIN01. The sequence goes on along the minus strand of CAJVWY010000124.1, from coordinate 351 downwards.
GGTTATTCCGCCTATACCGATTTCGATTTCGGTATCCCCATCGGCAAGCACGGAGATTGCTTCGACCGTTACAAGTGCCGCATCCAGGAGATGCGCCAGTCCACGCGCATAATCGAACAGGCGCTGGACGGATTGCCCGAGGGCCCGTTCAATACCAGGGTCCCACCCATACTCCGGCCACCCGCGGGCGAGATATACAGATCGGAAGAGCGTCGTGTAGGGAAAGAGTGTAGATCTCGGTGGTCGCCGTATCATTAAAAAAAAAAAAAAAACATAAGACAATACTGCGATAGACACGCGCCACACACGTACGACACTCGAGACTAGTACACATGCAGTCATGTACATCTC
>CAJVWY010000123.1 GCA_913009925.1 uncultured bacterium | reverse complement strand
GATGGGTAGTGTGGTGAGAGGTTGGTGCTGAGCTGATGGACCAGGGATAAAATGTAAAGTATATTTTTATTTTTATTTTTTATTATTTTTTTTTTTTTAATGATACGGCGACCACCGAGATCTACACTCTTTCCCTACACGACGCTCTTCCGATCTTTATCAAATCGTCGGCATACGCCTGCGGCTAAGACGACCTACAGGACTCATCCCTTGAGATCTTAAAAGCTAAAGGGGCGTATGAGTTGGTGCAGGCCGCCAGCCATCATGTAATTGGTAATATGGGCGTCGCAAAGTATCGAGCGGGCCATGATCTCACCATAGCACGCCAGCAAGAACCGCATAGAGGAACTACTCAGTGACTCACCACGATATTATCGAGCCCCACCGGGTTCGAACAGCAAGGAGTAGCGGGGTTTGAGATCCTGATCGTGAGCGTGTCGATTGCATCCGCCGCTTCTGGATTCTCAACCTTTATATATTTTCCAAACGTGTTTGGCACCGAATCGGACAATGTAAAAACCAACTCGGAATCCCTGAAACCCTTAATTGTGTAGGGGATCGGGGTTATGCTTGAATAGAGATCGACGGAGTTGAAGCTGAAGAAAGAACCATTGGACGTGATCTCAACCTCTCCCTGGAAATCAGGCTCATCTGCCTCGCGCATGAATATAATTGCGGGTGCCGGATTCCCGTAACTTTCCATTACCTCCCAACTTCCAATTCCGGAGGATACTCTAAAGCCAAGCTCGTCATATTCAATGAACTGCGAACCGTTACCGGAAAGGTCGCCAAAGGCGATCGTCACCATGGTCGTACCAGTTAACGTCATGCCGTTATTGTTGACGTCGTTAGAGTCACTTCCACCACAGCCTGCCAGAAAAACGACTGTAATGGCCAGCAAACCTATTCCTCGAATGGCACGAAACATTATGTACATCTCCTTGCGCATAATCCCCTGCCCCCCCTTACGTCACAGCGCATTCAGGGAGAAAAATTTAACCTTATGCTTTGAATTTATTCCTGCAAATTTCCCCCGCCTATTGTATCATGTCAATCAGTTTCGTAGGTCTGATTAGCGTTAGCTATATCCGGCACTCCATTATCAAATCGTCGGCATACGCCTGCGGCTAAGACGACCTACAGGACTTTAGATTTAGATTATTGAAACGTTTAAGTGATTAATTCGGGAAAAGTTCAAATCCCCTATGGTGTCATCGATATATCAAATCAAAAATAGCTTAACAAAGCCATAAACGAAGGTAAGAAAATGGTGGAGGATACCGGGCTCGAACCGGTGACCTCCTGGATGCAAACCAGGTGCTCTCCCAACTGAGCTAATACCCCATGCAGTAGTACAGCGCCCCTGTTGCTCCCCGGTGATTCGAAATGGTGGAGGATACCGGACTTGAACCGGTGACCTCTTGCATGCGAAGCAAGCGCTCTCCCAACTGAGCTAATCCCCCACATCCGGGTCACGCTGTTGGTGGTGGGCGATACTGGACTCGAACCAGTGACCTCCGCCATGTGAGGACGGCGCTCTAACCAGCTGAGCTAATCGCCCGGATATTTGGCCACGCCCCGGTTACCCTGATATTCTAGGTAGGTGAGGTCCGCAAGGCAAGGAACGGCGGCAGCCGTACCTGCTTCTTATTATAATCATTTTTATGTGTTATCATTTCTTGTTCCAACAGAGAGCATAAGGAAAGCGATGAAAAAGGATATCCACCCGGAATATATGGAGACCAAGGTTCACTGCTCCTGCGGCGAGGAGTTCACCACCCGTTCAACCAAACCCGAGCTGACCGTGGAGATATGCTCCAAGTGCCATCCTTTCTACACGGGCAAGCGCAAGCTGGTCGATACCGGTGGGCGGGTCGAGCGGTTCCAGCGGAAATATAGCAAGAAGAAAACCACCTGATGCCGGTTCGGCCGGTGTCTGTGACCCAAAAGGTAACGCTCCTTTCCTACACGCCTGACCCCGAGCGCGCTGTTGCCGCTGCCGGCAGGCTTTGCTATTCGTCTTCCACGGCGGCTGAGCTCCAGGAGACCATGTCCGATGATGAGGTGGCGCGGCTGATCGGCATCCTTATCGATTCGGGACACATGAGCGCCCTGGAGCACGCCTCTTTTACCTTCGGCATCGACGGTATCTCCCGGGCCTGCTCTCACCAGCTGGTTCGCCACCGGCTCGCCTCCTACAGCCAGCAATCACAGCGGTATGTCCGCTTCAGCGGGGAAGGCGGTTTCATAGTCCCCCCCAAGCTGGCAGAGGACCCGGAGGCGCTGGCGGTCTTCGAGGCGGCCATGGCTTCAGCCCGCTCGGCCTACGAACGGCTGGTCGAGCTGGGCGAGGAACGGGGCCTGGTCCGGGAGACGGTACAGGAGGATGCGCGCTTCGTACTGCCCAACGCTGCCGAAACCCGCATCGTGGTCACGATGAACACCCGCGAACTCCGGCACTTCCTGCGCATCCGTTGCTGCCGGCGTGCCCAGTGGGAGATCAACGAACTGGCATGGCGGCTGCGGTATATGTTGATGCAGACGGCGCCGTTGCTGTTCGAGGGGTCCGGGCCAGACTGTCTCCATGGAAAATGCCAGGAGGGCCGGAAGATGTTCTGTGGCAAGGTCTATAAGCAGGACGAGGTAGAGGAGATGGAGGCGGCGTGGACCGGAGCCCGATGACGCGGGAATATTGTGAGCCAGGATAAGCAACCGGCAGCGTCCATAGGCGGACAGGCGGTCATCGAAGGGGTCATGATGCGGGGCAAGCGTCACTGGGCCCTGGCGGTGAGGCGTCCCGATGGCGAGATCATCGTGCGCTCCGAGCCACTCGATCCTCTGTCCGACCGGCACTCTTTTCTGCGGTGGCCGCTGATCAGGGGGGTCATAGCCCTCTGGGAATCGACCGCCCTGGGTATCCGTACCCTGGCCATGTCGGCCAATGAATCCATGGGCGAGGAGGAACGGGATGTCTCCAAGAGGGAGATGGCTCTCAGCCTGGTCGTCGGCATCGCCGTCGCCGTGGCGCTGTTCGTGGTGCTGCCGTTGCTGGTCGCCGGCTCCGTCAAGGACCGTTTCCCCAACTCTTCCACCTTCGTGCTGGCCGAAGGAGTGCTGCGCATCTTCATTCTTGTTATCTATATACTGGCTGTATCCCGCATCAAGCAGTTGCGGCGGGTGTTCGAGTACCATGGCGCCGAACACAAGACCATCCATGCCCTGGAGTCGGGGCTGGAGCTCGACCCGGAGGAGATTATACGCTTCTCGCCGCTGCACCCGCGCTGCGGCACCAGCTTTCTGCTGATCGTGATGGTGCTGGCCATCATCATCTTCTCGCTGGTGGGTGTGCCGGGGCTCTTCTGGCTGATAGTCTCCCGCCTTATAGGCATCCCGTTGATTGTCGGCCTTTCCTACGAACTGATAAAATATGCTGGAAAGCATAAAGATAGCGCCGTCATGAAAGTCATCATGTTTCCGGGCCTCCTCCTGCAGCGCCTGACCACCCGCGAGCCCGATATCTCCCAGATCGAAGTCGCCGTAAAAGCCCTGGAGGGTGTGGCGGCGCTGGAGCCGGTGGAGTTGGACAGGACCGGTAAGGGAGATGTGGAGGTGATGGCCTGATGACAGGCGCCGCCACCGGTGGAAAACGATGATTGAGAGACTGATAAAAGAGATCGAGGATAAATATGAGCAGCTGAACAGGGAGCTGAGCGATCCCGCCGTGGTCCAGGACCGCCAGCGCTATGCGGAGCTGTCCAGGGCCCACGCCCACCTTCAGCCGGCCTACAAACTGGCGCAGCAGTACCGTGAGGCGGAGGCGATCGAGGCGGAGGCGGAGGAGATCCTCTCCGGCGACGGCGAGATCGAAACGGAGATGCGCGAGTTCCTGCACGAGGAGATCGGCAGTTCCCGCCAGGCCATGGAGCGGCTGGCCGAAGAGATACGGGCCGCCATGCTGGAGCCGGACCCCAACGATGCCAAGGACGTGATCATCGAGATCAGAGCCGGCGCCGGCGGCGACGAAGCTTCTCTG
>CAJVWY010000122.1 GCA_913009925.1 uncultured bacterium | reverse complement strand
GCTCTCCTGTATTACTATCGTCACTACCTTTGATTCCTCTACTCTTCTTATCTTATGTTTCTTTTTTTTTTTTCAAGCAGAAGACGGCATACGAGCTAAAGGAATGTGACTGGAGTTCAGACGTGTGCTCTTCCGATCTGTGATGAAGCACTACCGCGGCATGTGCCATGTCTATATCGAGCAGGCGGCCGACCTGGATATGGCGGTAAAGATAGTCCATAACGCCAAGACCAACCGCCCCAGCACCTGCAACTCGGCGGAGACGGCCCTGGTGGACCGGACCATCGCCACGGAGCTCCTGCCCAGGCTGGCGGAGAAGCTGAATGCGGCCGGCGTCGAGGTAAGGGCGGACGAGAGGGCCAGGGAGGTTGTGCCCGGCTGGAAAGCGGCCAGTGAGGAGGACTGGGACACGGAGCACCTGGACCTGATTCTTTCACTCAGGGTCGTGGACGGCTTCGACCAGGCCATCGAGCACATCCGCCGGCACCATTCCGGGCTGGCGGATGCCATCATCACCGAAGACAGCGCCGCCGCGGAACGCTTCCTGGCGCTGATCGACAGCGCCGCCACCTACTGGAACGCCTCGACACGGCTCACCGACGGCCTCCCCTTCGGCACCGGGCCCGCCAGCGGTATCAACACCGACAGGGTATACCCCCGCGGTCCCATGGGAATCGAGGAGATGACCGGCTCCCGCTTCGTCATCCGCGGCTCAGGACAGGTGCGGGAGTAACACCGCTTCCATCGCCATGTCCCCGCCCGGGGGCATGGTCTCATGCATGCCGGCATGGATGACGATGTATCTGTAAGCAAGTGATTGGCATCCGGCTGCCTGAGGCGCCGACGGCCATACTCTGGGGGTGGGCGGGGCGACTCTCCGATTTACCGCGCGCATGGCTTCTACCGTAAAGAAACATAACAGGTTTTCCTTTTTCCGGCGCTCGATCAGGAGGAAGATTGAGATCGCGGTCTTGTTGGTGGTCGCGATCTTCGTAATGCAGTCCATCCTGATGTTCGTGGTCAAGAGAGGTGAGGATGCCACGGACGAGTCCGCCAAGGCCTGGCATATGGCTCTGCATAATCTGGACATGGCCGAAGTGGACCTTGGCAGGGAGCAGCTGGCCGCCTACGAGGTCATCTTCGGGGGAGGGCTGGCGGAAGCGGAGCGGTTCACCGCCACCGCCGCCGAGGTGGAAACGAATCTGAGCGAGGCGGCGGGCGCCGCCGCCTCCCCGGAGATCAAGGACCTGCTGGACCAGATCTCCCGGGCGCATGGCGAAGCGGGACAGATCTTCACCGGCCAGGTAATCCCCGCTGCCAGGCAGGGTGACACCACCGCCCTGGAGGCGGCGAAGCGGGAGCTGTTTAAGAGATACGAATTGATAGGGGGGCGTATACCTTCTGTCAGGGAATCGTTTGAGTCGCAGATGGCAGAGGCTATGGTGATGCACGATGACGCGGAAGGCAGAACCGAACTGATTCTGGGGGTCAGCGCCCTGGCTACCATCATCCTCGTTCTCCTGGTCCTGGGGCTGTCGGTCCGTAGCATGACCGGGCCGCTGAAAAAACTGGTCCGGGCCAACATGGACCTGGCCGACGGCGATCTGTCCCGCAGAGTAGAGATAGGGGGAAGTGACGAACTGGCCCGGCTGGGAGCCTCCTTCAACAGGATGGCCGGTGAGCTGGAACGCAGCACCCGGGCGCTGGAGGAAGAGGAAGCCAAGATCCGCTCCATCCACCAGAGCCTTTCCGACGGCATCATCATCCTTGACGGGCGGGGCGCCATTGAATCAGCAAACCCCGCAGCCGAATCGGTGCTGGGGCGGCCTGTAGTCGAGCTGGAGGGAAACAGCAGCACCGGCATCCCGGAGTTGGACCGGATACTTGCCGGCTCCCCGCGGTCTGCCGGGCAGATGATCAAATGCTGGGAAGTGAAGAACTGTACCCATCAGGACTGCCCCTCTTACCAAAGCGAAGACCGCCGTTGCTGGCTTCAGTGTGGCACATACTGTCATGATCAGATACAGGGAACCTTCAAACAGAAGCGTGATGCCTGTGAGTGCTGTGATGTTTTCCGGGCCAACGTGGTGAGGGAGCTCAAGGCCGTTGCCGTGGGCGACAGGTATTACGAAATCATCATCTCGCCACTGCTCGATGACCGGGGCCGGGAGGAAGGGCGTACCATCGTCTTCCGGGATATCACGGAAACCATGCAGGCACATAATGAACTGGCGGCGCTTGATCGTCTGGGCCAGCGGCTGTCGGACACGCTGGATTCGGAGGAACTGCTGGAGATAACCGCCGCCAGCCTGATGGAGGTATTCCCGGCGGACGGCATCGCCATCCATCTTTGCGAACAGGACAGCGGTGGCATGGCGCTGGTGCTTCAACGGGGTCTGTCCACCGAGGTGGTGGCGGAAGAAAAACGCTTGCGAGCCAGGCATGAATGTTCCATGGCGCCGTCAGATGAAGAAGGCGCCACGGAACTGATCGATGATCTGCGGGAAACGGTGATGTCGCACAAGGCGGCAAGGAACCAGGGCATCCGCTCCTATCTGCGGGTGCCGTTAAAGTCCAAGGCCAGGATTATCGGCACCCTGGTGCTGGTTTCACGGCAGGCAGGGGCTTTCAGCGATCGCGACCGGCACCTGCTGGCGTTGATGGGAGACCGCGCCGGCGCGGCAATAGCCAACCAGGAGCTGTTTGAAAGTGTCAGAAAGGCCAAGTCTGAATGGGAGGCCACCTTCGACGCCGCCGGCGAAGGCATCATGGTCATCAGCAAGGATCATGTGATCACCCGCCTGAACAAGGCGGCGGCGGAGATGCTGGGCAGTACGGTTGAGAGCATCATCGGCAGCAACTGCTACCAGCTGGTTCACAAGTCCGATGCGTTACCTGACGGCTGCCTCATGGCTGCCGCCTGCGGCTCGGGCGGTAATGCCCGGGGAGAAGAGGAGAGGCCCGACGGCCGCACGCTGGAGATCGTGGTGGATATCATTCGTGACGATGAAGGTGAGGTTGCAGGGGCGATCCACTTTCTCCGGGATATCACCGAAGCCAAACGGCTGCGGCGGCAGTTGTTGCAGGCGGAGAAGATGGTCTCCATCGGCCAGCTGGTATCGGGAGTGGCTCACGAGATCAACAACCCGCTCACCGGCATCACCGGCTACGCGCAGCTGCTGGCGATGAAGGAGAGATCGGGAGAGGTTATTTAAGCCGTTTCCAGGAACTGGAGACGACCACACCGGTAATCGTTACCACCTCCAAGCTTTTAACGACCGGGGTCGATATCCCCACCTGTAAAAATATTGTTCTGGCTCGCGTCGTCAACAGCATGACGGAGTTTAAACAGATTATCGGCCGGGGAACTCGCGTCCGGGACGATTACGGGAAATATTTCTTCACCATCCTCGATTATACCGGCAGCGCGACCCGTCTTTTTGCCGATCCCGAATTCGATGGTGAACCGGTGAGGATTACCGAGGAGGAAATTGATGAGGCGGGCGAGGTCATTGAAGGTTCAATCGATATTATCGAACCCGAAGAGGAAGGTCTCGAAGAAGAGTTGGAAGAAGAAGCGGTCCCGATTATCTCCGATGACACCGAGGGCATACCGCGAAAGTATTATGTTGATGGGGGGTGGATCGAGATCGTGGCCCATATGGTCTATGAACTGGATTCATCGGGGAAGAAGCTACGGGTCGTTAAATATACCGACTTTACCGCCGATAATATTCGCTCTATCTATCCGTCCGCGGCGGAACTCCGCTCGAAATGGAGCGATGCCGAAGAGCGCGCGTTGGTCCTGGAAGAATTGGAGAGCCGGGGAATTACCTTTGAACAACTGGCTCAAGCGACAGATCAGCCGGATGCCGATCCATTTGACCTTCTCTGCCATGTGGCATTCAGCGCTCCCTTAAGGACCCGTCGTGAACGGGCGGAGAGATAGATCGGAAGAGCACACGTCTGAACTCCAGTCACATTCCTTTATCTCGTATGCCGTCTTCTGCTTGAAAAAAAAAACATCTGCAATCAAGTCACATAACATCAGCTCGCAA
>CAJVWY010000121.1 GCA_913009925.1 uncultured bacterium | reverse complement strand
AGCAGGAATTATGACCTGCGTGCGGTAAAACTGATAGGGCTTTTCAGGCATCAAAAAAGGAAGCTGACCAAGCTTCCTTTTTTGGAGGATGAAGGGTGTGTTCAAACTTTCATCTGTGATATCGGCAGAGCCCCGGAAAAACTTTAACCGTTAGCGACATGGGGAGTAAGCTTGACGAGAGTCGCTTTTATCTCTTTCCGTCTGAAGGCTCTGGATGGAGTCTCCACTGAAGCGGAAAAGCGGATAGGGATCCTTGGTGAATGGGGCTTCGAGGTGCACCGTGTCGCCGGCTATATACCCGGCTCCGGTGAGAACGATCACGTTATTCCCCGGCTGAACGACCGGGATCCCGAGATAGAGATGTTCAACGCCGGCCTTTTCCAACGGCAGGGAGGCGGTGATGAGGTCCTGGCAGAGCTCCGGCGGCTGGTGGCGGCTATCGGCGAAAGTCTGACGATGGTGCTGGATCAGATATCCCCCGACCTCTGTATTTGTGAGAATGTGTTTACCACGCCCCTGAACATTCCTTTTACCATGGCGCTCGGCGGCTATCTCGGGGAGCGGCGGTTGCCCTGCGTCGCCGTCCATCACGGCCCGGCCTGGGAACATCCGGGTTACGGGCAATGCGTGAACGAGGATATAGCCGGCAGTTATTTTCCCGTTTCCCTGACCCAGATCAGGCATGTGACTACTTCGGAGTGGGGCCGCCGGGAACTGTTGCGGCGCACAGGCCTGGCGGCGTCGCTACTGCCTGATTGCCACGACTTCGATCAGACTCGCGGGCTTGATGATTTCAACGCGTCGCTCAGGCGCGACCTGCGCGTCCCCGAGGATGAGACCATGTTTCTCGATCCCGCCGGTCACGGCGCCGATAACTGCCGACGGCAGCTTCGGTTCGCCGCGGAGTATGCCCGGGCCAGCGGCACGCGGGTATGGTTGGTGACAACCGGCAGTCACGGCGCCCATGAGAGAGAAGCGGTGGATGTTTCCGCAAGGACGAACGATCCGCCCGTGGAGGTCGTTTCCATCCCCGGCTGGGTTGGCGGCCGCAGGAGGGATCCGTCGGCCCGCTCACCCTATGATCTCCATGACCTGTACGCGCGCTGCGACCTGGTCATCCTCCCCGCTCACGGGGAAGTGCTGGGAGACCCGGTACTGGAGTCGGCCATGCACCGCAAGCCGCTGCTGGTCACCGGCCACCCCGCACTGGAAGAGCTGCGCGCCTTCGGTTTCCAGTTCCTGAACATGGACCCGGATGCCGTAGAGCACTTGTGGCGGTTGATGGAGCATCCCCAGTTGCTGAATGAGATGCTGGGAAGGAACTACGACCTGGGCAGGAAGCATTTCTCTCTGGATGAGATGAGGCGCAGGCTTATGGATATACTGGAAGCGTCGCTGGTAAGGGACTGACGGCGCCTCAGTTCTTCAGATTGACCGCCGAAGCGATGCCGATGGCCAGCACCAGTCCGCTGTATCCGTTGTAACCGTATATATATAGAGAGATGGCCGTGACAGCACAGCCGATGGTTATGATCAGGTAGGCCAGCTTGGGCAATTTTTCCTCACTTCCCGGTTCGTCAGCGGACATCGTTTAGCCGCCGGCATACGCATCATATTATACTAGGGGCTGTCCATACAGACCCGCCCGGCGGCGCCGGGGGGCGAAATTGAAAATCAAGGGCAAGAGATGACGGCGATGGATGAGGGAAGAACAAACAACAGGGCGGTTATCGCGCTGGACGCCATGGGTGGCGACCAGGCTCCCGAGGTGGTGGTGGCGGGGGCCGTGTCGGCGGCTGGTCCGGATATCAAGGTCATCCTGACCGGGCGGACGGAAGAGATTGAAAGATGCCTGGTCGGCGTGGACCAGGAGAAGCGGCGCCACCTGGAGGTAGTCGACGCTCCGGATGTAATCGGCTTCGATGAAGAGCCGGCGAAGGCCGTGAGGAGCAAGCCGCGTTCATCCCTGATGGCCGCCGTGGAAACAGTGGCCCAGGGACGGGCCGGCGGTATCGTCTCGGCGGGCAGCACCGGCGCCACCATGGCGGCCTCGCTGATAAAGCTGCGTCGGCTCAAGGGACTGAAGCGGCCGGGACTGTGCGTGGTTATTCCCACTCCCGGCAAGCCCACGGTATTCATCGACGTGGGCGCCAATTCGGAGGTGAGGCCGGCGCACCTGCTGGAGTTCGCCAACATGGCCAGCATCTTCGCCAGCGAGGTACTGGATATCCCTGACCCCTCCGTCGGACTGGTATCCATCGGCGAGGAGTCTATCAAGGGCAACGAACTGGTACTGGAGGCTCACCAGTTGCTGGCGGCCTCTCCCACTCTCAATTTCTACGGCAACATCGAAGGGCACGACATCGTCAATAACCTGGTGGATGTGGTAGTAACCGATGGATTTACCGGTAACGTCTGCCTCAAATTGATGGAGGGCACCTCGGCGGTAGTCATCGAGGAGATAAAGAAGGCCGCCCGTAAGGGTATTATCAGCAAGTTGGGCGGTCTGTTGCTCAAGAGGAACCTGGGCGAGCTCAAGGAGAGTATCGACCCGGAGGTCTACAGCGGCGCCTATCTGCTGGGAGTCCGCGGCCTGGTCGTGGTCTGCCACGGCAATTCCAGCAGCAAGGCCATCGCCAACGCCGTCAGGATTACGGCGCGGGCGGTCGAACACGAAGTGGTCGCCAGGATCGGTGACCGTATCGCCTCTCTGGCGCAGACTTCCCGCTGAGCTCCCCGGCCCTTTTTGAAATAAAACCGCCGAAGTGTTAGATTCCTGCGGAGGGGTTTCCGCCCTGAACATAAGCTACTGGAGGTATGTATGACCAAGGACGAGATCTTCGGGCAGGTTAAGGAGATAATGGTCGAACAACTCGGCGTGGATGAAGCGGAAGTGACGCTGCCGGCGTCTTTCCAGGACGACCTGGATGCCGATTCCCTCGACCTGGTGGAACTTATCATGGAGATGGAAGACAAGTTCGGCATCAAGATATCCGACGAAGAGGCGGAAAAGATAAAGACTGTCAACGACGCCGTGGAGTATGTAGCGGCTAACAGTTGATCACACTCATTTGGCATCACTTGCCCAACTAGCGGATGAACTGGAGCCGGAGCTCGCCCGGCAGGTATTCACGCACTCCTCATGGGCGCCGGAACGGACGCTCTCCTATGAAAGGCTCGAATTCCTCGGTGACAGTGTCCTCGGTCTGTGTATCAGCACTGATATCTACTCACGCTATCCCGACTACAATGAAGGTGAACTGGCCAAGGTGCGCGCCTACGTGGTCAGCCGTCATACCTGTGCCAAGGTCGGCGAGGAGCTTAAGCTTTCACGCAAGCTGATTGAAGCCGCGGAACAGGCGGACGCCGCCAACATCACCTCGCTGGCGGCCAATGCCAATGTCCTGGCGGCGATGGTGGAGGCCCTTATAGGTGCCCTCTATCTGCAGTTCGGTATGGAAGTTGTCCTCGGCGCGGTGCTGGAGGTGTTCGACGAGCATATCGAATACGCTGCCAGCGAACACATCGACTTCAAGACCGAGCTACAGGAGGAGGCGGCCAGAAGGAGCCTGGAGGTTAACTATGAGGTGGTGGCAGTCGAGGGGCCCCCGCATTCGCGGATGTTCACATCAGAAGTGTCTATCGGCGGCCGGGTGATGGGCAGCGGCCGTGGGAGAACGAAGAAGGTTTCCCAGCAGGGGGCGGCGAAAGAAGCATTGAATGTACTCAGGGTACGGGGAGAAGTGGATTCCTAGTCCCGGCGCCCGCGGCCCTTCGGCTTGCGGGCCTTTTTTTAAAGTCCGGCGGCCGACGCGGCCGGCGGCGTCAAGCAGGAAAGGAGAGGGATGTATCTCAAGTCTGTGAAGGCCAGGGGCTTCAAGTCGTTCGCCCGCCCGGTGGAGTTCGCCTTCGAGCCGGGTATCACCGTGGTTGTCGGGCCCAACGGCAGCGGCAAGAGCAATATCGCCGACGCTGTGGTATGGGCCATGGGCGAACAGAGTCCCTCGGCTGTTCGCGGCGCCACCATGCAGGATGTCATCTTTTCCGGCAGCGACCAGATGGCGCCTTCGG
>CAJVWY010000120.1 GCA_913009925.1 uncultured bacterium | reverse complement strand
CAGCCTGGTAGTGATATTATCCAGCATCGGCATCCTGCTCAACATCGCTGTCAATCCACGGGGGAAGATTGCCGCAAGACCCAGCAGAAAATTCAGAGCGATTGAGGGTGGTAATCGCAGCCGGGGGGACGGCCGGACACCTGGTTCCCGCTCTGGCGCTGGCAGACGCGCTCAGGGATAGGGGCGCGGAGGTCTCTTTCATCGGTACGGGCAGGGGGCTGGAGGCGGAACTGGTGCCCGGGGCCGGCTATCCGCTGGACCGGGCCGACCTCCGGGGCCTGGAGCGCCGCCCGTCGTTGCGTTTCTTCCTGTTCCTCTGGTCCCTTTTGAAAGGCAGCGCCGATTGCCTGGCCATACTGCGGCGCCGGCGGCCCCACGCGGTGGTCGGCGGCGGCGGTTACGTCAGCGCCGCCCCGGTCTTCTGGGCGGCCATGGTCCGCAGACCGACCCTCATCATGGAACTTGATTCCCACATGGGCCTGGCCAACCGGATTCTCTCCCGGGTGGCCGACCGCGTTGCTCTGAGCTTCCCCATCACCGGGAGGTCCGGTGGCAGGTACATACTGACGGGCAGGCCCATGAGCCCTACCCTGATCGACGCGTCCGCGGCCGCTGGGCGCCGCCGCTTCGGTCTCAGCGAAGGCCGGCCGGTGGTGCTGGTCACCGGTGGCAGCCTGGGGGCCAGGTCGATAAACCTGGCCGCGGCCGATGCCTTTGGCCGGGGGCCGCTGCCCTTCCAGCTGGTGCACGTGAGCGGCCGCCGGGACTATGAGATGGTGAAAAATCGCCTGGAGGAGCAGGGATACGACTCCGCGAACTATCATTTGCTAGACTATACGAACGATCTGCCGCAGGCAGTGGCAGCGGCGGACCTGATCGTGAGCCGTTCCGGGGCATCGGTCCTTGAGATCGCGGCGTTGGGGAAGCCGGCCCTGCTGGTTCCCTATCCCCATGCCACCGCGGACCATCAACGAAAAAACGCCGAGTGGATGGCGGCTGCCGGAGCGGCGCGGATAATAGATGACAGTACACTGAACGCGGAGCTGCTGGGCAAGGAGGTCGGTGCTCTCCTCGAGGACCGGGAGAGGCTGACGGCCATGGCCGCGGCCAGCGCTTCGCTGGGCGACAGGAACGGCGCCGGCAGGATCGCGGCGGAGGTATTGAGGATTGCCAGGGAAAATAGAAAGTAACAAGAGGCTTCACTTCATCGGCATCGGCGGCGCCGGCATGAGCGGCATCGCCCAGGTATTCCACAGTCTGGGGTACACCGTTTCCGGTTCGGACCTCAAGCGGTCGCGCTACACGCGGATGCTGGAGCAGCAGGGTGTCTCCGTGTCCTTCGGCCACAACCCGGCCAACCTGGACATGCCTGACGCCGTGGTGGTATCCACCGCTATCTCCTCCCAGAACGTGGAGCTGCGGGCAGCCATGGACCGGGGAATACCGGTCTATCTGAGGGCACAGATGCTGGGCGAGCTCATGGCGATGAGGCGGGGTATCGCCGTCGCCGGCACCCACGGCAAGACCACCACCACCTCCATCATCGCCCATGCCATGGAACAGCTGGGGCTGGAGCCTTCATATATCGTCGGCGGCGAGCTCAACGATGTGGGCAGCAATGCCCGCGACGGCAGCGGACAGTGGCTGGTGGCCGAAGCGGATGAGAGCGACGGCTCGCTGCTGCACCTGCACCCGGAGATAGCCGTCATCACCAACGTGGAGCTGGACCATCATTCCCATTATTCTTCCCTGGAACAGGTAGTCGAGATATTTGAGAAGTTCGTCTCCCGCCTTCCCGAGGATGGGGCCCTGGTCATCTGGGACCGGCCGCTGCTGCGGGAGATAGCCCGGGCCACCCGGGCCCGGGTGATAACTTTCGGCCTGGACGAGAACGCCGGTTACCGGGCCGAGGGGATCGGAGTCGACCGCGACGGCAGCAGCTTCCGGCTGGTATACCCCGGGGCGGCTGGCGGACGTGATATCGACTTCCGCCTGTCGGTGCGGGGCGAACATAACGTGCTCAATGCCCTGGCGGCCCTGGCGGTGCTGGACCTGGTGGGTGTCCCTCCCGCGGAGGCGGCGCCGGCCCTGAAGGAGTTCAGCGGCGCGGCGCGCCGTTTTCAGGTGAAGGGCGAGGTGGACGGCATCACCGTCGTCGACGACTACGCTCATCACCCCACGGAGATCATCGCCACGCTGGAGGCGGCCCGCTCCGGTGGCTGGAACCGCATCATCGGCGCCTTCCAACCCCATCTCTACTCGCGTACCCGTTACCTCCATGACGAGCTTGGCGAGGCGCTCAATCTCTGCGACCTGGCCATCGTCACCGATATCTTCGGGGCGCGCGAGGAACCGGAGCCCGGCATCAGCGGTAAACTGGTGGTGGATTCGGTGCTCAAGTGGTACCCCCAGGCCCAGGTGGCCTATATCCCCCGCACCCGTGACCTGGTACCGCTGCTGCTTAAGGAGCTCCGGCCCGGCGACCTGTTCATCACTCTGGGGGCCGGCGACATCTTCAGGGTGGGTGAGGATCTCCTGGAGGCTCTGGAAAGGCAGGCCAGCCTTGTCTGACCCGGGCTTACGACGTGATCTGGAGCGGGCTGCCGGCGGACCGGCAGAGATCGACATCCCTTTCTCCCGCATGACTACCATCGGCTGTGGTGGGCCGGCTGCGTTCGTGGTGGCGGCGGACGGTTCCCAAACCCTGGCGGCGATACTGGACGTCGCCCGCGGATATCATCTGCCCTGGTTCGTCCTGGGCCTGGGCTCCAACCTGCTGGTGGCCGATGACGGCTGGCCCGGGGTGGTGATAAGGCTGACCGGTAAGCTCCGGGAATGCCGTCGCCGCGGTGACGGCCTGGAGTGTGGCGCCGGCGTCTCGCTGCCGCGGGTGGCGCGGCTGGCCTGGAAGGAGGGCCTGACGGGACTGGAACCGCTGGAGGGCGTGCCGGGGACGCTGGGTGGCGCCGTGGCGATGAACGCCGGCGCCTTCGGCATGTCCATCGGCGACAAGGTGACCTGGGTAGAGGTCGGCCTGCCCGGCAAGGTGATGAGGCTGGACGCCGGGCAGCTGGGGTTCGCTTACCGGTCGTGCCGGCTGCCGCCCGGTGCCGTGGTCAGCCGGGTGGCTTTGCAGCTCTCAGCGGGGGACAGGGACGACATCCGGCGCTCCATGAAGGTTTACTTGAGCAGACGCGAGACCTCACAGCCCAGGGGCGTGAGGACCTTCGGCAGTATCTTCCGCAACCCTGCCGGTGACGCCGGCGCCGGCGAGCTGCTGGAACGCGCCGGCTGCAAGGAACTGTCCTGCGGCGCCGCCGCCGTCTCCGGTGCTCACGCCAATTTTATTGTCAACGGTGGCGGTGCCACCGCTGCGGATGTCATCGCCCTCATGGACACCTGCCGCCGCCGCGTACATCAGCGGTTTGGTATCGTGCTCGAACCCGAGGTGAGGTTTCTGGGCGACATCGGCCTGAAGGAGATGGAATGAACCTGAAGAAAAACGCCTGGTGGCTCGTCCTGGTCATCATCGTATCCGGGATCATCGCCGGCGGTATCTTCTGGCTGAGCCAGTCCAGCCTCCTGGCCATCGAGGATATCGAGGTGGTGGGCAACATCGATGTCCCTACCGAGACCATCATGGACACCGCCGGGCCGCTGCTGCGCGGGCAGAGCCTGCTCAACCCGCCGTTCGATCGTGTCGCGGACGCGCTTGGCCAACAGCCCCTGATCGAAAGCGTGGAGTTCGAACGCAGCTTCCCCCATACCCTGCGGATACGCATACGCGAGTACCGTCCCGCTCTCAATCTTAAGGGAGCCGGGGATGCGGTCTACCTGGTAGCCACCGACGGGACCGTCCTCATGCAGGTGGAGGGCGCTGACCCGTCGTTGCCGACTCTTACCACCGCCGAGCCCTGCGGTGAGCTGGAATCCGACGCGGCGCCGGGATGCGGGGACGCCCAGGACGGCATCAGCTTTCTGGCCCACATCCCGGTGAGCTTCACCTACCAGTTCGCGCTAGTGACGGTGGACAACGGCATGGTCCATGCGCAAACACCCACCGGCGCCCACGTCCTCTT
>CAJVWY010000119.1 GCA_913009925.1 uncultured bacterium | reverse complement strand
GCAGTGTTGAAGATGGTTGGTGGGGGATATGGAAGGAGAGTATAGTATTTTTTTTTTTCAAGCAGAAGACGGCATACGAGATAAAGGAATGTGACTGGAGTTCAGACGTGTGCTCTTCCGATCTGTCTAATATTTATTGGTTTGGGAGAAACCTAAACCGGGACTACATTTGAAGCCTGGAGTCCCTTGGCGCCCTCAGTAACTTCGAATTCGACCTTCTGGCCTTCGTTGAGGGTTTTGAACCCGTCAATCTGGATCTCGGAGAAGTGGACGAAGAGATCCTCGCCGTCTTCTCTTTCGATGAAGCCATAGCCCTTCTCGTTACTGAACCATTTTACTGTTCCTTCTGGCAACCTTCTACCCTCCCATCTACTGCCCGGGCACAGCCGCAGGGTGGCTGTACTTTTTCTCCTGCCTGAACACGCATGCCCAAACAGAACCCTGATACAGCAAAACAGTACTACAACAACCCGGATATGTAAAGCAAAAAAGAGCATTCAAAAAAACCCTATTATTAATGCATTTTTAGGCTTTTTCCCAGTATTTGAAGACTGCGGTATCCTGTATCTCCGCGGCCCGAATCGCCATTAATCATCAGGGACTGTAAATGTAAGTTAGAATCAGATGACAGTTCGCGCTGCATAGAAGGAGACACGATCAGCGGAAACCGTTCCATAAGAGTATCTCTGGCTGTCCTCTGCCTCGGGATATTCCTGGCGGCGGTCGATCAAACCGTAGTAGTCACGGTCCTGCCGGATATCATCGATGATCTGGAGGGAGGATTCAGCTCCTCCGGAGTTGAGCGGGCGGGGTGGATCGTCACTGCCTATCTGCTGGGTTACATGATCGTCCTGCCCCTCATGGGCCGCATCGCTGACCGTTTCGGACACAGGCGTATCTATTACCTTTCACTGGGAATATTTGCCGTGGGCTCGTTGTTATGCGCGTTAAGTACCAGCCTTTTCGGCCTCGTCGGTTTCCGGGCCATCCAGGCTGTCGGCGGCGGCGCACTGGTTCCGGTGGCCATGGCGGTCGCCGGTCACAGCTTCACGCCCCGGCAAAGAGCCGTAGCGCTGGGGGTTATCGGCGCCGCCGGCGAAGCCGGCGCCGTGCTAGGTCCCATATACGGAGCGGTGGTAGGCCAGTTTATCGGCTGGCGGGCCATCTTCTACCTGAACCTGCCCCTGGTATTGGTCATCTTCTGGCTGGTGCACCGTTATGTCGGCAAGGGACCGCGGCACCCGGTCAGGATCGATTACCGCAGCGGCTTGCTGCTGGCGTTGGGGCTGGGGTCCGCCACTTTTGCCATATCGGGCGCCGGTGAGCTTGGCTGGTTGACCTTCGGACTGCCCCTTCTGGGAGTCAGCCTGGCCTGTCTTGTCGCCTTCGTCTTCAGTGACATCCATGCCGCGTCGCCGCTGGTGAGAATCTCCATGTTCGCTAATCGCGCCTTCTCCTCCGCCAACATAGCCCATTTCCTGCTGGGCATTGCCATGATCACCGCGCTGGTGCAGGTACCCTCCTTCGCCTACAGCTCCGGCTGGCCGGAGACCTCTGACAGTTCACCCATGATCGGCGGGCTGTTGCTGATACGGCTTACCCTGATGATCCCCGTAGGCGCGCTCGTCGGCGGCCTCCTTGCCCGGAGATGGGGCGGACGCCTGACGGCGACGCTGGGTTTCGCCATGAGCGCTCTGGGCCTGTGGCTGACCAGCCGCTGGCCTGTAGATGTCGGCGGGTTACGCCAGACCATTGACCTGCTGATCACTGGTCTCGGTTTCGGACTGGTGATCGCCCCCATCAGCCTCTCTGTGATAAATTCCGTCAAGAAGAGCAGGATGGCTTCGGCTTCGGCGATCCTTACGTCAACGCGCATCCTGGGCATGACCGCCGGGCTGGCCGCCATCAACAGCTGGGGGATCTCCCGGTACCGCACCATCCGTGCCGGTGACCCTCTACCCCTCCCCGGCCTGGGCATGACTTTTTCCGGGTATCTCGACCAATTGAGAATATGGGAAGCACGTAACGTGGCGGCGATCCTGGGTGTGCTGAGCGATTTCTTCCTGATTGCCGCTGTCGTCTGCCTGCTGGCGATCATCCCTTCACTATTTTTACTGGGAAGAACTAACAGCGATTGAGCAGGCGTTTATAGGTGCTGTTCAGCAGGAAGAAGAGCGTCGTAGAGTAAAGCGCCAGCAGCGCCAGGACGGGCGCCACCACCAGCACCAGGATCTGTATCAATATACCTGGCTGGACGGAAAGCGTGGAGATCCACAGGCCGGTCAGTACCAGCACCAACGCGGTAATGAGATTGATGAAGGCGATGGCACTCACGATGAGGCGGAGGATCCTGATAACAGACATCTGACGCAGCCTTTCCTCACTGTCATTAGGATGCTCGGCATTCTCCAGCCCCAACCCGTTGAAGAAGTGTAACCGCACCAGCTGGTACTGTACGCGGGCTCTTTTCCCGCTTGAGGTGAAAAACAGCCAGGCAACCAATATCAGGGACGCGACCCACAGCGCGCCTAAGAAAACCGTTATCAGCTTCAGCCAGTCAGGTATATCGCATATGAAAGATCCGGCGTCCGACGGTATCAGCTCTTCATGATGTCCACGACAATCCGGCCGGGGAAGCCCAGGCTGTTCAGAGAATATGTGGCCGGCCGGGAAAGGTCTATGGCATACAGCAGCGCCTGGTCGTCCTGGGACGGCATCCTTTTGATGGATACGACCAGGTCGTTGTCTATCGTCAGATCGGTCGCCTGGGCATTGGGGTTGTCGCTGATGGATCGAACACCGCCAAGCAGCACCCGCACCTGTCTGCCGTCCTCCTCCAGGGAGCCTTCAGCATGCGGCGTCTGCATCATCATCTCGCCATCGGAGGTGCCCAAATCGAACACTACCCGGAAAAAAGAACCATGATCCGCCCAGCGGACATCAAGGAGCTGCAGGCCGTCGAATATCATGCCAGCCGTTTGGGGAGTGGTCCGACCGGTCCCGTAAGGTGTTTCCTGCTCCTCCACCGTCACCGGGTTTTCAGGAGTATCCGTCAAAGGTAACGGTTCCTGTATATTGGAGGTTCCCGTTGCCTGACCAGTTGTATCCACCGCCTCATCCCCGCCGCAGCCGGCGATTGCCAGGCCCAGAACGATGACCGGTACCAGCAGAAGCAGTGATAGGGTTTTTTTGTGAGATATCGATCTCATGAAGCACTCCCGTTCCGTGGTTATACAAAAGGCCCCAGGAAACCCTTGGATTTAGTTTCTCACCCGAGAGTGAGATTTCGGGCTTTTTCCGTAATCCGCGGGCCTTTAGCTCCGCGTTTCCGGACCCGGATACCCCGGCGTAACCCGGGGCCAATCCTCCGATTTCTTGGGACCGAGACTAATTTTATTTCATGTTCCCAGTGCATGCAATGGGCTGGTCGTTCCCCGGAAAAATATTCATCGGAATTTGCGGATTTTTTAAGTGTGTTTGCGCCGCCTGCCCTGCGGGTAACCTCGAATATAATCAGCTCCATCCAAGGAGGAAACATGATACGGGCACCGGCCATCATGTCAATCGCTATCCTGTCGCTGGCGGTATTCTCCTGCGGAAACACTTCATCAGACAGGGAGACGCCCTTCGAACCTATCACTTACGAGGCAATGTTCAGGGCCAACCAGTTCACCGAGGCTTCCACATGCGGCGGTTGCCATACGGATATCTACCAGCAATGGCAGGGTTCCATGCATAACAACGCCATGGAGGACAGGTTTTACAGGGGGTTTCATGCTCTCGCCAGCGAGGAGACCAACGGCGCCATCGATGCCTTCTGCACCGCCTGCCATACGCCCATCGGCACTTTTTCCGGTAAGGTGCCGCCCCTGGAAGGTTCCAATATCAGCGAGAACTCCAAGGACGGCGTGCAATGCGATTTCTGTCA
The DNA here is from genome assembly GCA_913009925.1 of uncultured bacterium. Classification (GTDB taxonomy): domain Bacteria; phylum Actinomycetota; class Thermoleophilia; order BMS3ABIN01; family BMS3ABIN01; genus BMS3ABIN01. The sequence goes on along the minus strand of CAJVWY010000119.1, from coordinate 251 downwards.
TACGGTCACCGGCTCAACCGGGGTCGGCAACGCCTCTTTTGAGTTCAGCCCCAGTAATACCAAGAAGGGTCCCTTCGATGACGCCGTCTCACCTTTCCATCAGACCCAGTATTCCGAGCTGCATACCCGGTCCGAGTTCTGCGGTATGTGCCACGATGTGAACCACCCCATCAACGGTGTACCTCTGGAAGCCACCTATAGCGAATGGAAGAACAGCCCTTACGCCGAACAGGGTGTCCAATGCCAGGACT
>CAJVWY010000118.1 GCA_913009925.1 uncultured bacterium | reverse complement strand
TGAAGTGTATCTATGAGCTTAGTATTATAAGTGTTTTGTTTTTTTTTTTTATTCTTTTTTTTTTTTCAAGCAGAAGACGGCATACGAGATAAAGGAATGTGACTGGAGTTCAGACGTGTGCTCTTCCGATCTGCTGGAACGCTCGGGGGCCGACAGGGTTGAATTCCATGTGAAACTGAACCCGGGCATGCCGGCGGCGCCGCTGCGGGAGACCGTCTCCGGGGGAGAGCTGTCACGCATCATGCTGGCGGTGAAGTGCGCAGTCTCCGCCTCCGCGGAGGCGGAGACGCTGGTATTCGACGAGATCGATGCCGGCATCGGCGGCGAGACCGGCGCTGCAATCGGTTCCAAGCTAAAAAAGCTGGCCGGGGATTCCCAAATAATATGTATCACCCACCTGCCGCAGATAGCCTGCCACGCGGACGCCCATTTCTCTGTCATCAAGGAGACAAACACCGGTGCGGACGAGACCGCGACGCGCGTGGAGCATCTGGAGGGTGACGGAGTGGTCGATGAGCTGTGCCGCATGATGGGTGCCCGGCCCGACGACAGCGAGGCCCGGGCCCACGCCGACAGCCTGCTGAGGAAGGCCGCCTCCCCTTGATCAAGATGATATTCCAGTCCCTGAGGCCGCGCCAGTGGACCAAGAACCTGGTGGTCTTCGCCGGCATCATCTTCTCCGGCAACATCTTCAACTGGTCCATGCAGTGCAAGGTGTGGCTGACCTTTGTCGCTTTCTGCGCGGTGGTGGGCGCCGGTTACCTGGTGAACGACGTCATCGACCGCGAACAGGACCGGGTCCATCCGGTGAAACGTACGCGTCCCATCGCCAGCGGCCGGCTGGGAGCAGGTACGGCCCTGGCCGTTTCCCTGCTTCTGGTGACCGTGTTCATCGGCGGCGGGCTGCTGGTGGATCCGCTGCTTTCCGCTTACCTGGCGGCATACCTGGTACTGCAGTTCGCCTATTCACTGGTGCTGAAGAAACTGGTCATCGTAGACGTGTTGGTCATATCCGCCGGTTTCGTCGTCCGGGCCGTGGCCGGCGCCGCCGTCATTCACGTGATCATCTCGCCCTGGCTGGTAGTTTGCGCCATGCTGCTGGCGCTGTTCCTGGCGCTGGCGAAAAGGAGGGCGGAACTGGTAATGATGGAGGAGGAGGCCGCATATCACCGCAGCAATCTGGAGCAGTACAGCATCGAGCTGGTGGACCAGATGACCGTGGTAACCGCCGCCGCCACAGTGGTCTCTTACGCCCTGTACAGTTTCACTGCTTTCGACTCCAGCGCCATGATGCTTACCATCCCCTTTGTCCTTTATGGCATCTTCCGCTATCTTTATCTGGTACACCAGCATCTCAGGGGCGGCTTTCCTGAACAGGTCCTGATAACGGATATTCCCATGCTGGTGGACGTTGTATTGTGGGTGGTGACCGCGGTGGCGGTGCTGCGCTGGATGAACTGAGCCCGGCTGTAATGAAGTCTTTCCCTGCGAAGGAGCGGATATGGATTCCAAGGTAGCGGTTCTGAAAACGACGCCCGTTAAGGTCCTGGAGGATTACGGACGGCTGATGCGCATGGCTGACTACCAGAATTACCTTCCCCGGGACAGCAGGACCCATCTGAAGATCAACATCTCCTGGCATGTCTGGTATCCGGCTTGTTCCACCGCCCCCTGGCAGCTGGAGGGCGTGATAAAGACCCTGCTGGACGACGGCTACGACCGTGATTCCCTCATGCTCACCCAGAACCGGACGGTAGTGGTGGACGACAAGGTGGGCGAGGTGAACAACGGCCATGCGACCGTGGCGCGCAAGTACGGCCTCGATTTCACGCGTCTGTACGAGCCGCCGGTGAAGTGGGTGCGTTACCAGCCGCAGGGGGAGATGCTGGTGCTGGACAAGGTCTACGAAAGGGATGGCATCCACATCCCGGACATCTTTCCCGGCACCAACATCATCCAGCTGCCTACGGTAAAGACCCATGTGTTCACCGGCACCACCGGGGCCATGAAGAACGCTTTCGGCGGGCTGCTGCAGGAGAACCGCCACTGGACCCACAGTGTCATCCACGAGACGCTGGTGGACCTGTTGACCATCCAGAAGGAGATTCACACCGGCCTGTTCGCGGTTATGGACGGTACCATCTGCGGTGACGGTCCCGGCCCCCGGGCGATGGAGCCCTACGAAAAGGATTATATCCTGGCAAGCGCCGACCAGGTGGCCATCGACGCGGTGGCGGCGAAGATGATGGGCTTCGACCCCATGGAGTTCAAATACATCCGCCTGGCTCACGAGCGGGGCCTGGGCTGCGGCATCGTCGATGACATCGATATCGAGGGCGAGGACATCTCCCGCACCGATTTCCATTTCCACGGCAGGCAGGAGACCTTCGCCAGCCGCGGGCAGAAGGCCATCTACCATGGGCCGCTGAAGCCTCTGGAACACGCGCTGCTTCGAAGCCCCATCGTCCCCTGGTCCTATTTCGCTTCCAAGTTCTACCACGATTACTACTGGTACCCGTTCGTCGGCTGGACCCGCGTCTGCCGGATGGCTGAGACCAAGTGGGGTCAGCTGCAGCAGGAGTACCTGTCCGCCGGCGCCGAGCTGGAAGAGCAGGGCAGGGGCCGGGGAGTATTCCTGGCGGCCGCGACGGCCGCGGCCGTACTCGGCATGAGCGCCTTCGCCCGGGTGGCGGCGTTGGCCAGACACCGCCGTGCTTAAGAACCTTCGCCGGAACCTGATCATCGTTCTCATCCTGGGGCTGGTGCTCTACCTGGGCCTGGCCGTTTACGCCAGCTTCGGTGACCTGGTAGCCGCCTTCGGCAAATTCCGGTGGTACTACCTGCCCCTGGCCCTGGGGCTGGTCTTCCTCAATTATCTCATCCGCTTCCTTAAATGGGAGTATCTGTTGCGCGCCATCCATCTGCGCGTGCCGCCGGGGCCCAGCTTCACCATCTTTATATCGGGGCTGACCATGACCATATCGCCGGCCAAGATGGGGGAGGTGCTCAAATCATTCATGCTCAGGGAATACCAGTCCGTGCCGGTCAGCCGATCATCGCCCATCGTGGTTGCCGAGCGGGCCTCCGATGTCATCGCCGTGATAATCCTGGGAAGTGCGGGGGCCCTGGCCTACGGTTCCGGGCGAAGTATACTGGCGATCACCATGGTGCTCATGGTCCTGTTCATCGGGCTCATCCAGTGGCGAAGCATGAGCCTGAAGCTGTTGCATCTGGCGGAGCGGCTGCCGCTGGCTCGACGCTTTGCCGGCCACATGGAGGAGTTCTACGAGAAATCCTACTCCCTCCTGGGCGTGCGACACCTGATACCCGCGGTGTCATTGAGCGTCGTCGGCTGGTTTCTGGAATGTGTCGCCGCCTGGCTGTGCCTCAAGGGACTGGGTCTGGATCTATCCCTGATGCTGGTCACGTTTATATTCGTGATCGCCTCCCTGGCGGGGGCGCTGGCGATGATACCGGGCGGCCTGGGCGTAGCCGAAGCCAGCATGGCGGGCCTGTTCATCGTCAACGGCCTGGGCCGTGGTGACGCCGTCGCCGCCACCCTGCTCATCCGGCTGGCGACTTTCTGGTTTGCCATCGGCCTGGGAATTATAGCCGTCTCCATCTACGGTGTAAGGTATTCCTCCGGGGAAGGGGCGTCCGGCGGATTCGAAAGGGACGAGGGGGCGGCGTAGAATATGCTCACGATGCTTAAAAGGACGACATGCCATGGAGGATAAGGGAGCGGACTCCATCGCGCGGCGCTACCGGCGCATCCGCGCGGTGCTCATATATGTGCTGGTCGCCAACCTGGCGGTGGCTGTGGGCAAGGGCGTGGTGGGTTGGCGCATCAACTCCATCGGCATGGTGGCCGACGCTTTCCACTCGCTGATGGACAGCGCTTCCAACGTCATCGGGCTCATCGGCATAACCCTGGCGGCGCGGCCCCGGGACGAGACGCACTCCTACGGGCACGCCAAGTTCGAGACCTTCGCCAGCATCGGCATCGTGGCTCTTCTGTTGATAACGGCCTTCGGGGTGGGCAAGGATGTCTTCGACAGGCTGACGTCTTCCGCCACTCCGGAAGTGAATGTGAATACGCTGGCGTTCGCGGTAATGGGAGTCACCATTGTCATCAACATCGTTGTGAGCTGGTATGAACGCCGCCAGGGCCACTCCCTGCAGAGCACAGATCGGAAGAGCGTCGTGGAGGGAAAGGGTGGAGATCTCGGGGGGCGCCGGCACATTAAAAAAAAAAAAA
>CAJVWY010000117.1 GCA_913009925.1 uncultured bacterium | reverse complement strand
CCACCGAGATCTACCCTCTTTCCCTACACGACGCTCTTCCGATCTTCTTTTGCGGTTGACCTCCAGTATCACCAGGACGGCGGCGAAGAACAGGGAAAGCACCATCAGGACCATGGCGCCCTTGTCCGCCCAGCCGGGCAGGTCCATGTGGAAGACGCCGTAGACGACTATCAGGCCCATGACGACCCCATCGAACACGCGCTCCAGCACGATGGTGCCGAAAGCGGTAGAACGGGAGATAGGCCGCCCCCTGAGCGCCTGGCGCCGGCTGATCACCAGGGCCCGGGCGATCTCTCCCAGGCGGGCGGGCACCATGGCGTTTACCAGGAAACCGATCATCAGTGCCGAGGTCAGGTCCCGCCAACGGCCGCGTATACCCTGGAAGCTGTAGTCGAAGATAAGTTTCCAGCTGGTGACCTTGAGCATGATGGAGGTGAAGTTGGCCAGGATCGCCAGCGCTATAAACGACCAGGCTACCCCGAGGAAGGCGCGGCTGAACTCATGAAAATCGATGCTGGTGGCAATGAAGAAGGCCAGCCCCGCCAGCGCCACAATGGTGAACCAGTAACGCCGGGCCAGCCGGGACAGGTGGCGCATGGCCGCACCGCGCCGGGCCAGGCTGGTGTTCATGACCGCAGGGCAGCGATCCGTTCCCCGGTGGAAGCCGTCCCATCCGGGTCGGCGCTGGTATCAATCCCCGTTGCTTCACCCAGCAATCGGGCGTAATAGTCCTCCACCTGTTTTCCCACCAGGTCCCAGGAAAAACGTTCGGTGACGGTTCGCCTGCCGGCCTCCCCCATCATGCGCCGTTTCAGGGGATTACGTAACAGGTCCAGCAATGCCCGGGCGAAGTCCTGGGGCGACCCGCCCGGCACCAGGGTCCCCTGGAGACCGTCTTCCATCACCAGGCGGTAGCCGTTGATGTCCGAGGCGACGATGGGTGCGGCCGCCGCCATGGCCTCCAGCAGCACCACTCCGAAAGAGGCCTTGGTGCAGGGGGTGCAGAAGATATCGGCGGCCGCGTAATAGGATGGCCTGCCGCCGTTGACCAGCCCGGTGAAATGGACATCCCCGGCCAGGTCCCTGCTCACCAGGGAGCGGTAATAGGGCCTGAGCGGGCCGTCGCCCACGACGATCAGACGGCAGTCAGCGAAACTCTGTTTGACGATACGGAAAGCCTCCAGCATGGTCTTGAGGCCGTTGCGGGGGTCGAAGCGGCCGACGAACAGGATATTGAGCTTGCCGTCGTCGAACCGGGCCGGTATCTCCTCTTGCGGATGGAAGTACTCCGGATCCACCCCGTTGGGAATGACCTGGTAATCGGCATCGAAATAACGGGACAGGGCCTCCACGCAGGCACCGGATACCACTATCCTGCCGTCCATCTGCTCCATCACCGCCGCCAGCTTCTTCTGAAAGATGCGGAACCCCTGGCTGTGGCTGAAGTAAGTATGAAATGTGCCTACGGTTACCGGGGCATCGGAGTTCATCATGGCCACCAGCGGCAGGATGGGTGTCAGGGGCGAATGGGCATGGATAACATCGAACCGCTCCTGCTTGAAGAAAGCACGCAGGTCCGATGACAGGCGTCTGCTCAGGGTCACGCGGGCGAAAGATCCGTTGGAGTAGATGGGAATCCCCCGGCCGAAGCGGACCACGCGGAAATTCACCGGTTCATCGGGATAGTGGCTGTTCCGGCGCGTCCGCAGGTTGTGAGTGATAACCGTGACGTCATGGCCCTGCTTGTCCAAGGTGCGGGCGAGGTTGTGGACGTGCTCGGTAATGCCGCCGAGCAGGGGATAATAATACTCAGATACCAGGGCAATTTTCATAGGCCAGTTTGTTTGCAACCCCCGTACGGCGTTGAATGCGTCATGTCAGGCAGCCGGATATCGATGAAAATCATACTAAAAAGGTACACGGTTTGCCAGATAAGCCGGGCCGGACGCGCATACCCGCCGCCCCGCCGCCACAAAAGCATCGTGGCGATGTTATAATTATATCTTGCACTCTCCGTGCAGCAGAATATGGAGCGCAGTAACGTTTTTTCGGAATCGCCCCGGCAGGTTAATCATCGATGGCGAAGATGATGGCTGAAAAAGGAGAACCAGGTTGCCGATCTATGAATACCGGTGCCTCAAATGCGGGCACCAGTTTGAAAAGATGCAGAACATCTCAGACGATGCGGTCAAACGTTGCGAGAAATGCGGTGAACAGGTAACGCGGCTCTTTCATCCGGTGGCGGTGCACTTCAAAGGCAGCGGTTTTTACACGACGGATTATGGTAAACGTTCCCGGAAGCGGGAGAAATCAGGAAAATCAGGAGAGGATACTCCCGGCAAGAAGGAAAAGAAAAAGAGCGGCAAGTCTTCCGGCGGCAAGCCGGGGGATTGACCAGGGCCGGCGCCCGGGGGCGGGACGAGGCCGCCATATACCGGGACGGACCCCATCGGCAGACACCTCTTGAAGATATTGATCACCAACGACGATGGTATCTCCTCGCCGGGGCTGTTCGCGGCCAAGCAGGCGATGGAATCCCGCGGCGAGGTGGCGGTTATCGCCCCGGACCGGAACTGCAGCGCTATCGGCAGGGGGATAACCATCGGCAGGTCGCTCAGGGTGGTGGAGACGGCTTTTCCTGACGGCAGCAGCGGTTTTGCCGTGGACGGCACCCCGGTGGACTGCGTACGCCTGGCGGCGCTGGGTTTCCTCCAGTGGCATCCTGACATCGTCATCTCCGGCATCAACCTCGGCCCCAACCTGGGCGACGACATCACTTATTCCGGCACCGTGGCGGCGGCCTTCGAGGGTGTGATGCTGGGCATCCCCGCCATCGCCATCTCCATCGAGGGTGGCGACAGCTACAATTTCGAGCCGGTGGCGCGTTTCACAGCCGGCATCGCCGGCATGATCCGGCAGAACCACCTTCCGGGTGTCATCCTGTTGAACATCAACTCGCCCAACCTGCCCGCCGCGGAGTTGCAGGGCGCCGAGGTCACGCGCCTGGGCAAGCGTATCTACCGCGACCAGCTTGTGGAGGAGCCGGCGGCAGACGGCGACGGCGGCGGCAGAAGCTACACCATCTATGGTGACGACCCCTCCTATCACGAGGAGGATGGTACGGACTTTCACGCCCTCAACCAGCGGAAGATCTCGGTGACGCCCATCCATTTCGCTCTGACCAATCTCACCGGCATGGAGATAATCCGCAACTGGGACCTGGACCGGCTGGCGAGAGAAGCCTAGGGGCGGGGCAGTTATGACTCTTGTCAGCAGATGCTACTCGGGGTTCCTGTTCGACCTGGACGGAACGGTTATCGATACCATCGAGCTCATCAGCCGCTCCTTCCGCCATGTCTCCAGGGTGATGCTGGGTGAGGTGCTGCCGGACGAAGTGCTGTTGGCCAACGTGGGTCAACCGCTGATGAAGCAGATGGAGGTGCTGGGCGGCGAGCGTGCGGCTGAGTGGTACGAGATCTACCGGGAATTCAACCACAGGAAGCATGATGAATATATCCGGCCCTACCAGGGCGTCGAAGCGGTGCTGGGGGAACTGAGACGGCGGGGGGCCGGCCTGGCGGTGGTGACTTCCAAGAGCCGGGAGACGGCGGACATGGCTTTCCGCTGCATCCCCATCGAGGACTACTTCGACACGGTGGTAACTGCTGACGACACCGACCGTCACAAACCCGACCCCCAGCCGTTGCAGCTGGCCATAAGGCGGCTGGACCTGCTTACCGACGAATCGGTCTACATCGGCGACAGTCCCTTCGATATCGAGGCGGGACACGCCGCCTGCGTGGCTACGGCCGCCGTGGGCTGGGGCCTGTTTCCGCCGGTGCGGCTCAAGGAGGTGGAGCCGGACTTCTACTTCGAGAAGCCGGATGAGATACTACAGCTGTGCCCTCCGGGCCGCGAACCGAAATAGACACGGAGAAAGAGATGGAAAACAACGGAAAGGTCTACCTTATCGGCGCCGGACCGGGTGACCCGGGGCTGTTCACCCTCAAGGGAGTGGAGTGCATCAAACGGGCCGGCGTGGTGGTCTACGATTACCTGGCCAGCAAGCAGTTGCTGGAGTATGTGCCGCCGGAGGCGGAGTTGGTCTACGTAGGCAAGAAGGGCGGCGACCATACCATGAAGCAGGAGGACATCAGCCGGTTGCTGGTGGAAAAGGGTCTGGCGGGCCTGACCGTGGCGCGGCTCAAGGGCGGTGACTCCTTCATCTTCGGCCGCGGTGGCGAGGAGGCGCTGGCCCTGCATGAGGCCGGCGTGCCCTTCGAAGTCGTGCCGGGCATCTCCTCGG
>CAJVWY010000116.1 GCA_913009925.1 uncultured bacterium | reverse complement strand
GCACGTAGATACGATGTGACATCAAGAGAAGCAAAAAGAAGGAGAAAAGGAAGAGAAAAGAAAAAAAGAAGTAATTTTTTTTTTAATGATACGGCGACCACCGAGATCTACACTCTTTCCCTACACGACGCTCTTCCGATCTAGGGCACAGGCGACACCCCCTTCCAGCATTCCCAGCACCTGTACCAGCCGGTTCTTCAGCTCCGCCCGTTCGATGATCATGTCGATCTGGCCATGGTTCAGGTTGGATTCCGCCCGCCCGAAATCTTCGGGCAGCTTCTCCTTGATGGTCTGCTCGATCACTCTCGGCCCCGAGAAGGAGATCAGCGACCCCGGCTCGGCCATTATCACATCCGCCAGGGTGGCATAGCTGGCCAGCACCCCTCCCGTAGTAGGGTGGGTCAGCACGGTCACGAACGGTACCGGCGCCTGTGACAGCATCTCCACGGCGCAGGTGGTCTTGGCCATCTGCAGCAGGGAGAGCAGGCCTTCCTGCATGCGCGCGCCTCCGGAGGCGCATACGGCCACCAGGGGAAAGCGTGTCTCCACGGCGCGCTCCGCCGCGCGCCAGAACTTCTCACCCACCACGCTGCCCATACTACCGGCCATGAAGCGAAAGTCCATTACCGCCAGCACCACATCCATCTTGTGCAGCCGGGCGGTCCCCACCAGCATCGCCTCGCTCAGCCCCGTGTCGTACTCCGCCTCTTCGATACGTTCGGTGTAGGGCCTTAAGTCATAAAACTCCAGGGGGTCGGCGGAACGCAGGTTGGCAGCCATCTCCGTCCAGCTGTCCTCGTCGGTCAGCTGTCTGATCCTTTCCCGGGAGCTTATGGGAAAGTGATGGCCGCAGTGAAAGCAGACCATCAGGTTGGCCGCCAGCTCATCGCTGTCGAGCAGCTGACTGCACTTGGGGCAGCTTTGGGCGCTCCCCGGATCATGTCCGCCGCCGCGGCGGCTTATGTCTACGGATACCCGCTGGGCCATAACAGCCTTCCTCAAAGAGCCCGGAATACCAGGGTGGCATTGTGGCCGCCGAACCCGAAAGCATTGGATGCCGCTACCTGTACCTGAACCTGCCGCGCCTCATTGGGCACATAGTCAAGATCGCATTGGGGGTCGGGGTTTTCCAGGTTTATGGTCGGCGGTATGACACCCCGGCCGATGGCCATGACACTCGCCACCGCCTCCAGGGCGCCCGCCGCACCCAGGCAATGGCCCGTCATGGACTTCGTGGAACTGATCGCCACCCTGCCGGCATGCTCCCCCAAAGCCTCCCTGATAACCCTGGTCTCTATCTCGTCGCCGATGGGGGTGGACGTCCCGTGGGCGTTGATGTAGTCGATCTGTTCCGGTCCTGCGCCGGCGTCCGCGAAAGCGTTGGTCATCGCCCTGGCGGCGGCTTCACCCGAGGGGTCCGGCGCGCTTATGTGGTAAGCGTCGGAGCTCATGCCGTATCCGGCAAGCTCCGCGTAGATCTTCGCCCCCCGCGAGCGGGCGCGCTCCATCTCCTCCAGGACCAGCACCGCCGAACCTTCGCCCATGACGAAGCCGTCGCGTTCCTTATCGAAGGGCCGGCTCGCCCGCTCCGGTTCGTCGTTCCTCTGCGACAAGGCGCGCATGGCCGCGAAGGCGGCTATGCCGACCCGCGTGACGGACGCCTCGCTGCCGCCGGCGAACATGACGTCGGCGGCCCCCCGCCTGATAACCTCTAAAGCCTCGCCGATGGCGTTATTGCCCGAGGTGCAGGCGGTACAGATGGTGCTGGTCGGCCCCTTCAGGCCCAGCTGTATGGATACCTGGGCCGAGGCCATATTGGCTATCTCCATGGGTATGAACAGCGGGCTCATCCGGTCGGGCCCTTTTTCCAGCAGCACCGCCGTCTCCCGCTCGAATGTCTGGACGCCACCGATACCGCTGGAGATGTAGGCGCCTGTGTTCACCGGGTCGGCTGCCGGGTCCAGCCCGGCGTCCTCGCGGGCCATGACGGCGGCCGCCACCGAAAACTGGGCGAAGCGGTCCATGCGCCTGGCGCTCTTCCAGTCGATGAAATCGACCGGGTCGAAGTCCGGCACCTCGGCGGCTATACGCACGCGGAAGCCCTCCGGATCGAACCCGCTGATGACGCCGACGCCGGATTCGCCCGCAACCAGCGCCTGCCAGTACCTCTCCAGCCCGATGCCCAGGGGGGAGACGACGCCCATGCCGGTTATGGCGACCCGGCGCCCGCTCATACTCCCAGCCCTCCGTCTATGGGTATCACGGCGCCGGTGATATAGGCGGCCGCCGGTGAGGCCAGGAAGGCGATGACGCCGGCTACCTCTTCAGGTTCGGCCAACCGGCCCAGGGGCGTGTTTTCCAGGATCTTTTCCCTGGCGTCGTCAGGCAGGCCGCTGGTCATGTCCGTTACCACATACCCGGGCGCCACGGCATTGACCCTGACACCCCGCGGCCCCATTTCCCGGGCAAGGGACTTTGTCAGGCCGATGAGACCGGCCTTGGCCGCGGCGTAGTTGGCCTGACCGGCGTTGCCCCGCCGGCCGATGACACTGGACACGTTGATGATGGCGCCGCTCCTGGCTTTCATCATCCCCCGCGCCACCTCGCGGCTCAGGAGGAAAGCGCCGCGCAGGTTGGTGGCAAGCACCGCATCGAAATCTTCGACGCTCATGCGCATCACCAGGCCGTCCCGGGTGATACCCGCGTTGTTGACCAGTATCGTTATCCGTCCCAGGGTCTCCCGCGTCCGTTCCACCACGGTGTGCGCCTGTTCCGGATCGGCGACATCGCCCTGGACGGCCATCGCTCCAGCGCCGCTGTCCAGGCTCTCCACTACAGCTTCGGCCTCCTGGCGGCCGCACCGGTAGTTGACCGCCACCGCGGCGCCGGCCTGCGCCAGAACCCGGGCCGTTGCCCGGCCGATACCGCGGGAGGCGCCGCTTACCAGCGCCACCTGGCCTTTAAGACTTGTTTTTTCAAATATGCTCATAAGTTCCAAGGTATTCCAGACTTTTCTACAGACTCGCGAGTGCTTTCTCAAGCCCCCCGGGGTTTCCGGTGCCTTTGGCCTCCATATCGCTGTCTATACGCCTGATGAGGCCGCACAAGACCTTCCCGTTGCCGACCTCGACGAATCGCGTTACCCCGTCTGCGATCAACCGCTCCACCGCCTGACGCCATCGGACCGGTGAGACAATCTGCCGTACCAGCAGGCCGGGCAGACTTGTCGCATCCTCATACCCACAGCTGATGGATGACAGGAACGGCGGCTCCGGCTCGACAAACGGGATGGCTGTCAACTTTTCCCTCATCCTGTCAGCCGCCTCACTCACCAGGGGGCTGTGGAATGCACCGCTGACCTTGAGTCCTACGACGCGGCGCGCTCCCTCGGCCTCGGCCCGCGCCATAGCGCGGGCGACAGACTCCCGCTCTCCGCTTATCACCAGCTGTCCCGGACAATTATAGTTCACGGGCCAGACTTCCCCGGCCTCCCGGCAGATCTCCTCGACCTGTGTGTCCTCCAGGCCGATAACTGCCGCCATCGAACCGGGGTTGGCTGCGGCCGCCTGCTGTATCACCTGCCCCCGGTATGACACCAGTTCCAGGCCTTCATCGAAACTGATGGCCCCCGCGGCCGCCAGGGCGCTGTATTCTCCCAGGCTGTGGCCGCAGACCACATCGCCGGCAACCCCCTTCCCGCGCAACACCGCCATAACGGCCGCGCTGTTCACGTATAGCGCAACCTGAGCCCGGTCAGTGCGCCCCAGCTCATCTTCGGGCCCTTCAAAGCTTAGCCCGGCCACGTCCCAGCCAAGCAGCTCGCCGGCGCGGCCATAAACCTCCCCGGCGGCCTCATATTCGTTCGCCAGTTCCCTGCCCATGCCCACGGATTGGGATCCCTGGCCGGGAAAAACCAGCGCCAGCTTACCCATGGCGCGACTTCACCGCCTCAATGGGAGCCTGGAAGCCAGCTCTGCCGCCGCCTGTTCCGCCTCACTTACGACCTCGGCGATTATCTCCGCCGCCGGCTGCTCCTTCTCCACCAGGGCGACACATTGTCCCGCCATGACTGATCCTTCGCGGACATTGCCCTCGCGCATGGCCTCACGCAGTTTGCCCAGGCCCAGGCTCTCCACATCCATGGCGGTACACTTGCCGGCAAGGTAGTCTTTTTCCCACTGGTCGTACAGGCCCGCCAGCTTGTTCTTGATGCCGCGCACCGGATAGCCGATGGTCCTCGCCGTTACCACGGTGGCCCGGTCACCGGCCTTGATAAACTAGATCGGAAGAGCGTCGTGTAGGGAAAGAGTGTAGATCTCGGTGGTCGCCGTATCATTAAAAAAAAAAACACACAAGATCGTGATACACTGCACCGTCTGCACACCTTACAAA
>CAJVWY010000115.1 GCA_913009925.1 uncultured bacterium | reverse complement strand
AACCAGTACACTAGTTGACAGACTTTTTTATATCTTCTTTTTTTTTTTTTCATGCTACGGCTACCACCGAGATCTACACTCTTTCCCTACACGACGCTCTTCCGATCTCTCTACATTTCAAACAGGATATATCAGCCCATAGGCTATACCAACGCGTTAGCTTGTTTCGCAGCCATGGGTCTGATGTTAGCCCTGGGAGTAAGCAGTGATCGTATGCAACCTCTGCTTTTTAGAGCGGGCTCCATTGTGATCGCATATCTCTCGTGCCTGATTGTTATGATTAGCCTTTCCCGGGGCGCGCTCGTGGCAGCGGTTGTCGCCGGGGCAGTTTTTCTCGGGCTGGCCAGGAATAGGATAACGGTGATACTTGCCTCCGTAGCTGCCATCAGCCCAGCAGTGGCTGTAATGGTATGGGTCAGAGCTCAACCAGCCCTTATGGAGGGCGGGATGAGCTTGGAGCTGCGGTCCAGCGCAGGAGCAGATTTGGCGTTACGCGCCCTGGCGGGTCTGCTTTTGTGCCTGCTGCTGTTCTTCATTACCTCAAAACTGCAGGATTGGAGGATTGTTCCAGAAAGTGTCAGCAGGGGGGTGGCGCTGGTTTCTCTGGCGGCGATCGTTTCTATCCTCCTGTTCATATCTGGCTTCTACATTGTGAAGGCTGATTCGTTTTCCGAATGGGTGAGTAGCAAGGTTGATGAATTCACCAGCGTCAAGCTGCCGCCTGCCGGACCGGAGAGGCTGGCGAATATAAATAGCGGCATGCGTTGGCAGCTCTGGGGAGAGGCTTATAATGAGTGGAAGGAACACCCGCTAACCGGAACCGGCGGCCAGACTTTCGAACTTGTGCATCTGAAACGGAGAGAGACCGACTTGTTCGTCAAGCAGCCACACGGATTGCCTGCTCGGCTGTTAGTGGAAACGGGACTCCCGGGATTGTTGCTGATGATGGTCTTCGCGTCTGTGGTCTTGTTTAAGGCAGTGAGGAACGTATTGGTGCACAGAAGCTATGCCCCGACTCTGATGTCCGGTATTCTCGGGCTGGTCGTGGTTTACGCCGTGCAGACTAGCTTTGATTGGAATTGGAATATTCCGGCACTCACGGTGGTGGCATTCTTCTTCGCCGGCTACCTGGTATCGAAAAGACCCGTCCTATGAATTCTCAAGCGTGCTGGCGTTGACCAGGCGCCCCTGGATTACCAGCCGGTGTGATGTGCCCCAGGGCGGGTCGCAGGTTATCAGGGTTATCAGCTCGTCGTTGGGAACGGGCTGGAGCAGGCTGACGTCGTCAGGGTCGATGATCACCTTGTTCATCACTACATAGCTGAAATCGCCATAGGGGGTGCGCAGGAAGATCTCATCATTGATGTCCACGTCGTTCAGGTTGAGGAAGGGGCCGCCATAGAGGACGCGGTCGCCGGCCACGGCGAAGTTGCCCCTCATGCCCGGCAGCGGGGTCTCTTCCAGGTGTCCGGGACCGCGCTTGAGGGAGCTCTCATCAGTTCCTTCCACCACGATGTCGTTCAGGCCGATGCGGGGGATCTCTATACGGGCGATGATCTGCCGGCTTTGCAGTGAGGCCTTGAAGGCCTCGGCCAGCTGCATCAGCTTCTCCGACTCGGCCGCGTTGGTGAGATTGCCCAGCACCTCCTGGTTGATTGCCAGCGCCGCCACCCGTTCCTGCTCGAAGTCCTCGGACTGGCCGCGTTGCAGGTAGTAGCTCAGGGCCCAGGTGGAGGGGACGTACAGGAGCACGGCCAATCCTGCCAGAATCAGGATTATGCCGATGATCTTCTTGCGAGAGGTTTTTCTTCTTGCGGGCATAAATGAATGTTTGCTTCTGATTATAGGATAGAGAAGAGCGGACCCATTCTCAAGAGAGCTGCTTGAACGGATGCAAAGAAATGATATAGGGTGCGGGCGGATATGCGTCTGACAGATACCCATTGCCACATCATGTACGGCGTCGATGACGGGCCGGATGAACCGGAGGGCAGCCTGGCCATGGCGGCTATGGCCGCCGCCGGCGGCATCGGCACGGTCGTGGCCACGCCCCATATCGTCGAGGGCCTGTATGAGGGCGAGGACCGCGCCCGGCAGCTCCAGGAGCTGCAGCGAGAGCTGGATGGAGCCGGTATCGACGTCAAGTTGCTGGCCGGCGCCGAGGTGCCCATGAGCTATTGCCTGACGGTGACGGCGGCGCGGCTGGGGGAGCTGAGCATCAACGGCAACGGCTTTTTGCTGATGGAGACGGCGGAGGCTACCTTCCAGCAGCTCCGGCGCGCCGCCTACCAGGTGAGACTGCAAGGGCTATACCCCATCTTCGCCCATCCGGAGAGAACCTCATTCGTCCAGGAACACCCAAGAGACTTTGCCGGGTTGCTGACCGCCGGAGACGGGTTCTGCCAGGTAACCGCCGCCAGCCTTGAGGGTGGGTTCGGCAAACGTGTCCTTCGTGCGGCGGAGGAGCTGCTGGACGGGGGGCTGGTGCACCTGATCGCCAGCGATGCCCATTCGGCCGGCGAATATTCATCAAACCGAACGCCGGCGCTGTCTCAATGTTTCGAACTGGTGAGGAAAAAGTACGGGGGGGAGACGGCGCGGCTGCTGCTTGAGGAAAATCCGGAGAAGGTCATCCAGGGTGAGATGCCCTGTCAGCCGCCGCCTGCGGATGCCAGAAAAGCCCGGTGGCTTGGACTTTTAAAGAAGGGCAGGCATTTCCGCCGCCTCTGAGCCTTTCACCACAATACTTCCTGTAAATAAATCCAGCCACGGGACCGATACCATTTGTGGTTAAAGTGGACAGCTCCATCGTCCGAACTAACTTCTGATAGGGCCATAGAACCCATTTTGGGGCGGAAACATGCAGTTGATCAAGGGTGGAAAAAGCGAGGGAGGCTCCCGCTACGGGACTCCCCTTAACGAAACGCCGGAAGATGCTTTGACTTTCGTTGTATTCTCCACCGCGGGCGAAACGTTCGCGATCAACGTGGCTGAAGTCAAGGAGATAATCAGGGTTCCGGCGATTACCTGGGTGCCGGGTTCGCGAGACCCGGTGCGCGGTGTCATCAATCTTCGCGGTTCAGTGGTACCTATCATAGATCTGGCCGGCGCACTGTCGCTGGCTTCAGGAGAGAAAGGGCCGGATGCGAGGGTACTGATCGTCGAGCGGAAAGGCGATGTAATCGGCTTTCTTGTGGAGCGGGTGATGGAGGTGGCGGAGATATCCGCCAGCGCCATTGAGCCATCCCTGCGAACCATGGGTGAGAACGAAAAGAAAATGGTCTGCTCCCAGACTACCCATGGGAAGACGCTGATAGGGATCCTGGATATTGAGAGAGTCGCGGATGCCGCCCAGGCCTTACAGGGGGCGTCATGAACAGTCATAAGGTAAAGAATATCAATAACCGGAAAGGGTAAAAAAATGGCCGTCGAAGGCGGGGCAATAAAATTTAATGCGGGCGATGGTCCGGGAAAGGCTGAGACCGGAGGTCAGGTACATGACGGCAGCGCGCCGCGGTATAACCGGTTGAGGAAATACTTCAGCGCAAGCGTGGAAGCGAAGATTTTGGGGCTGGTGGCGGTCCTGCTGATCATAGGCTTCGGCCTGTTCGGCTACCTTAGCAACAGATACGAGAAAGAAAACATGCTGGAGCAGCAGCAGGCCAGCAATAACATGCTGGCATCATCGATCGCCAACAGCCTGGAAACCAGCATGCTGGCGGGAGAAGCGGGCTTGACCCGGGAGGCCATCAGGGGCACAGGTGACATCGCTGAGGTCGCCAGCGTCAAGATTTTCGGGAGCGATAGCAGCACGGCGTTCGACGGCGGCCAGCAGGCGAGCGGCAAGGAAGCTGAAGAGTTAACCAAAGTACTGCAGACCGGCGAAAAGATATCCTATTTTTCCGGCGATGGGAGCGGCAGGATGCTCACCGAGATAATTCCCCTGACCAATAAAGCCTCTTGCCAGTCCTGCCACGACAGCGGCGAGGCCCTGAGGGGCGCGGTGCTGGTCACCACTTCCATGGAGCGCGCGGAATCAGCCATGCAGGCCAACCGGAACAGGACCATCCTGTCGTTGCTGGTTACGCTGATAGCCATACTCATCATCCTCAAGCTGCTGCTGAAAATCACCATAGTCAGGCCGTTGAAGGAGATCGTCGACGCCATCAAGCGGATAGCAGCGGGTGATCTGACCAGGAGGGTAGTGGTCAAGAGCCGGGACGAACTGGGCATGCTGGCCGGCAGTTTCAATGAGATGACCGATAACCTCAGAGTCCTCAGTTCCAGGATGAGACTTGCCGGAGAAAAGACCAGCACGGTATCCGGCGAGATATCGATGGTGGTGGAAGAGCAGGCCAGCACCTCGGCGGAGCAGTCAACCGCCGTGGCGGAGACATCAGCGACCATCGAGGAGCTTGCCAGCACAGCCAAGCAGATAGCAGATACGGCGGAATCGGTATCCAGGGTGGCCGAGGAGA
>CAJVWY010000114.1 GCA_913009925.1 uncultured bacterium | reverse complement strand
TACGCCATGATTCCCTGTCGCGCCAGTCTTTCATGCCCGGCGTCCTGCTGGCGGTCCACAAGGTGTCCGGACTTGACGGGATGGTCGTCGGGCTGGAGAAGCTGTTCTGAATCTGCCATAATAACCGACCATGAGTCGATCTTTGGGAGACATAATAACCGCAATGGTGACGGCCTTTCACGAGGACGGCACTGTCAATTACGACGGCACCGCCAGGCTGGCCCGGTACCTGGTGGACAACGGCTCCGACGGCCTGGTGGTCAGCGGCACCACCGGCGAGTCACCGACCTTGACCGATGACGAGAAACTGAACCTGTTCAAAGTGGTTCTGGAAGCGGTGGGGGACCGGGCGACGGTGATAGCCGGCACCGGTTCCAACGACACGGCGCATAGCGTGGCTCTGACGGAAAAAGCTTCGGAGCTGGGGGTGGACGGCGTTCTGGTGGTGACACCCTATTACAACAAACCGCCGGTGGCGGGGATCATGGCGCATTTCAGCGCCATCGCCGAGGTCACCGGCAAGCCCATCATCATCTACAACATCCCGGGGCGTTGTGGCATCAACATCGAGCCGGAGACGCTGGCAGAACTGTATGCCATCGAGAATATCATCGCCGTCAAGCAGGCCAATACGGACCTGGAGCAGACACAGCGGCTGACGGAGCTGTGCGACATGGGACTGTACGCCGGTAATGACGATATGCTGTTCCCCATGTTGCAGTACGGGGCCTGGGGCGGGATCTGCGTCACCTCGCACCTTGCGGGGCCGCAGATGAAGGAAATGGTCGAACTGTACCGGGCAGGCAAGAAGGATGAAGCCCGCCAGGTGGATGAATCGCTGCGGCCGCTGTACCAGGGACTGTTCATCACGGCGAACCCCATCATGGTCAAGGCCGCTCTCAACATGCAGGGCCACGATGTGGGCGGGCTCAGGCTGCCGCTGGTACGGGCCAACGCCGGCGAAGAAGCGCGGCTGCGCCGGGTGCTGGAGCAGATGTCACTGGTTGCGCAGGAAGCCTGAAGACCGGCGGTACTGCAGGATATTCTTCATCAGGATAGAATTCTCCTTTAGACCTTTAGTATGAAAAAGAAAAAAATGAAGATAATACCGCTTGGCGGTCTGGGAGAGATCGGCAAGAACATGATGGTGTTCGAATACAACGGGCGCCTGCTGGTGATCGATGCCGGACTCATGTTCCCCAAGGACGAATTGCTGGGAATCGATCTCATCCTGCCGGACTTCAGTTTCCTCAGGGAACGGGCCGACCAGGTGGAGGCGGTGCTTCTGACCCACGGGCACGAAGACCACGTGGGTGCTTTGCCCTTCCTTCTGCGCGAGATAAACGTACCGGTCTATGGTACGCGCCTGACGCTGGGCCTGGTGGCCAACAAGCTGGAGGAACACGGGCTGGCGGCCAGGGCGGAGTTGCGGGAGATCAAGGCCGGCAAACCGCAGAATATCGGCCCCTTCCACTGCGATTTCATCAGCGTGGCGCACAGCATTCCCGACGGGGTGGGCGTGGCGGTGACGACACCGGTGGGGACCGTCGTCCATTCCGGGGACTTCAAACTGGACCCCAACCCCATAGACAGGCGCCGCACCGACATGGGCAAGTTCGGCGAACTGGGCAGCAAAGGGGTACTGCTGCTCCTCTCCGACAGCACCAACGCCGAGTACGAAGGGGTGACCGGTCCAGAGAAATCCGTGGGCAAGACGCTGGACGACATCTTCAGCCAGGCCCCGGGCCGCATTATCGCCGCCTCCTTCGCTTCACACATCCACCGCATCCAGCAGGTGGTGGACACGGCGCGACGCCACCGGCGTAAACTCACCATCGTGGGGCGCTCCATGGTCAGGAATTCACAGATAGCCCGGGAACTGGGCTATCTGAAGATACCGGATGACATGCTCATCAAGCTCAACGAGGTCAATAACTTCCGCCCCTCCAAGGTCGTCATCCTTTCCAGCGGCAGCCAGGGGGAGCCGCTCTCCGCGCTGTCGCGCATGGCCGCGGGCAACCATAAGAAGGTGAAGCTGGAGCCGGGGGATACGGTTATCATCTCGGCGCGGCCCGTACCGGGTAACGAGGTGAGCGTCCACCGGGTGATCAACCGCCTGTTCAAGGCAGGGGTGACCGTTAAATACGAGTCGGTGGCCCATGTGCATGTTTCCGGTCACGCCGCCCGCGAGGAGCTGAAGATGCTCATCAATATGGCCCAGCCCAAATATTTCATGCCCATCCATGGCGAATACCGGCACCTGCACTTCCACGCGGAGCTGGCGCGAGATATGGGCATGAGTTCAAAGCGTATCATAACCGCCTCCAACGGCGATGTGATCGAGCTGTCCGGGGGCGGTGTACGGATTGTGGACCGTATCGATGTCGGCATGACTTTCGTGGACGGTCTGGAGGTGGGCGATATCCAGGATGTCACCCTGCGCGACCGGCAGAAGCTGGCGCGAGACGGCACCTTCATCGTAGTGGCGCCCGTGAGGCAGCAGGACGGTTCGGTCGTGTCCCGCCCTGATATCACCGCCAAGGGCTTCGTGTACATGGGCAACCGCCGCAAGTTGATGAAAGAGGTTTCTGACCTCGTACAGGCAATATTAGAGGAGAGCGCCGGGCGGGGAGTAAGCGACCCGGAGCAGCTTCAGGAACATATCCATAACCGCCTGGCGAAATTCCTTTTCAAGAAGACCAAGAAACGCCCGTTGATACTGGCGCTGGTTGTCGAGGTATAGGGCTGAGAACGGGGGAGAGGGAAAAGGGCCATGGCACGGAAGAAAGCCAGGTACACCAAGAAGGGGAAGAAGGCGGCAGGTGGGAAACGGCCGCGTAACAGCGGACGTGACCTGCGGCATCTGCGTGAGTTGGGCGGACTGGCGTTATTCGCCGTCGGTTGTTTCATGGCCCTGGTCCTTTATCTGGGCTGGTCCGGCGGCTTGGCGGGAGCGGCCGCCGAAGGGGCTCTGCGTTATCTGTTCGGCGTCCTGGCCTACCTGGCGCCGCCGGCGCTGATCGCCGCCGGCATATACCTGGTGTTCCCCGAAGTTCCCCGCGGAACCCATTCCTTTCAGGCGGGCCTGGTCCTGTTGATGTTGTCGCTTCTCCTGTTTGCCGGCGCCGATATTTTTTCCGTCATCGGCGGCGCTTCGACGCATGAGCGGTTCTTTGATCTCGAATATGTTTCTTCGCACGGAGGCGTGACCGGCGACAGCCTTTACTGGAGTACGAGCCTGCTCGTCGGCGACATCGGCAGCACCATCGCCGCCGTGTTCATGCTGATGGCATCGCTGTTCCTCATTACCGGAGCCTCGGTCAAGGCCGTGCTGGTCACCTCCGGCAAGGGTGCGCATCGGGCTGCGGCCAGCGCCGGCAAGACCACCAGGAGCTTGGGAAAGCAGCTGGCGGAACGGCGTGCCGCAGCGACCGGTGAGGGGCAGGCCGCCGGCACCGCCGGCGTACCCTTCGGTATGGACGGCGACGACATCTCCGCCCTGCCGGCGGTCGTCAGGCTGGCAGATGATGGTGGGGACGGTAATGTTCCTGTCAACGGCGCCAGCACCTATCCGGACATCTATGCCCCGGATGAGGCAGGGGAGCCGGCGGCGGAAGAGGGAATGGGGGAGGCAACGGCGGCGTCCATGGAGCGCGAGGTGGCCACGGCGGTGCTGGACAAGGGGGACGGGCTCTCACAGGCCGAGCTTTTCCCCCGGGACGCGGAGGCGGAGGATTACGTGCCGCCGGATGCGGATATGCTCAAGAAGAGCCGTGAGCAGGAGGGGGAGTCTACAGACAGCCATGACCGCGTCAGCCGTGTACTGGTGGAGACCCTCTCCAGTTTCGGCATCGAGGCAAACATCATCGGCACCGTGTCCGGGCCCCGAGTGACGCGCTACGAGCTGCAGCTGGCGCCCGGCATCAAGGTTTCCAGGGTAAGCAGCCTCAAGGATGATATCGCCTACGCGCTGGCGACTACGGATATACGTATACTGGCGCCCATCCCCGGCAAGTCGGCGGTGGGGGTGGAAGTGCCCAACATGAGGCCCAACATGGTGACGCTGGGCGATATCTTCCGGGACTTCCCGCAGGGTTCCGGACCGCTCACGGTCTGGCTGGGCAAGGATATCGCCGGCCAGGCGGTCTACGCGGACCTGGCCCAGATGCCCCACCTGCTGGTGGCGGGCACCACCGGTTCGGGCAAGAGCGGCAGTATCAACTGCATGGTGTCATCCATTCTGCTCAGGCGGTCCCCCGAAGAAGTCCGCATGATCCTCATCGATCCCAAGCGGGTGGAGCTCAGCCATTTCGAGGGCATACCTCATCTGCTGACACCGGTGGTGACAGTGATGAAGGAAGCCGCCAACGTGCTGGCTAACCTGATCACCGAGATGGAGTCACGCTACAGCAAGATGCAACTGGCCAGGGCGCGGCACCTGGACGAGCTGAACCAGGTGCTGGTGCAGAGGGGTCAGAAGCCGCTGCCCTATATCCTGCTGGTGGTCGATGAGCTGGCGGACCTGATGATGGTCGCGCCCACGGAGGTGGAGGACGCCA
>CAJVWY010000113.1 GCA_913009925.1 uncultured bacterium | reverse complement strand
AACGTTGCGGAGAACGTCGCCTATGCTCTCAGGGTCACCGGTCAGCCGAGCCGGGCCATCCGCCGCAAGGTTCCCGAGATCCTGCAGTTGGTGGGACTGGGTGACAAGATGTACAATCTGCCGGACGAGCTGTCGGCCGGCGAACAGCAGCGGGTGAGTGTCGCCCGTGCTTTTGTCAATCATCCCTCCCTGCTGGTGGCCGATGAGCCCACCGGCAACCTGGACCCGGACACATCGGTAGGCATCATGCAGCTGCTTTACCGCATCAACCGTACCGGCACCACCGTGCTCATGGCGACCCATGACCGGGAGATGGTGGATAAGATGCGCAAGCGGGTAATCGCCCTGGAGGACGGCAAGGTCATCAGGGACGAGGACAAGGGGTTGTACCGCTAAATGCCATTCAGATTCTTCTTCAGTGAGGCCATGAACTCCCTGGTGCGTAACTGGGTGATGAGCATGGCCGCCATAGTCACGGTCCTGGTGTCCATGTTCATCCTGGGCCTGGGCCTGATACTTTTCTTCAACTTCCAGGACGCCATCAGCGACCTTCGCAGCAAGCTGGAGATCGAGGTGTTCATCAAGAACACCGCCTCCCAGGAGGAGATCGATGCGCTGGGTGTGGAGATCCGGGACATGCCCGAAGTTAAGAGCGTCTATTTTGTCAGTAAGGAGGAGGCGCTCCAGCGACTGCGTGAGAGCCTCAAGGGTAACGAGGACGTACTCGACGCCCTTTCAGGCAATCCGCTGCCGCCCTCCTACCAGATCACCCTCAACAACCCGGATCAGATCGAGGAGGTAGCCAGCCGCTTCTTCGACCATCCCATCGTGGATAACACACCGGGCAAGGACCCGCCGGACGGAGTCAAATACGGCGGTGAGACCTCCGACCGGGTACTGAAGGTGACAACCATCTTCCTCATCAGCGGCGCCGGTTTCGTGGCCCTGCTGACGATGGCATCCATCCTGCTCATATCCAATACCATCCGCCTCTCCATATTCGCGCGACGCCGCGAGGTGGAGATCATGAGACTGGTTGGAGCCACCAACTGGTTCATCCGCTGGCCGTTCGTCATCGAAGGGGTGGCGACGGGAATCATCGGCGCTACCGCCGCGGCTCTGGCGGTGTTGCTGGCCAACTACTTCCTGGTCCAGAACGTGGTGGAGAAGATGCCTTTCCTGTTCAGCGCTTCGGCTGTACCCATCTTCCGGCTCACGATCTTCGTGATCGCCGGTGGCACCCTGCTGGGCGCTATCGGTAGCACCCTGGCTCTCAGGCGGTTCCTGAGGATATAGGGGCTAGTTGGTTGCCACCGGATAGTGGGCGGCGGCCACGGCGTCGAGTATCTCCTGCGTCTCCGGGGTCGGTAGCCAGCCTGCCATGCCTGTCCGCAGCGTCACCGCGTTGTATCCCAGCATCTTGAGGACGCCCGTCACCTGGCCGGAATCACGGCCGTCGCCGCCGATGACCACTATCAGCTTGTCCTCAGGCAGTTGCCCGAGGTTCTCCGGCTCACCCAGCCGGCGCCAGGGGATGTTGATGACGCCCTCGATATGGCCCAGGCTGGCGTAAACGGCCGATGAGCGGATGTCCAGCAGATAGGTTTCCTCCCGGAGCACCGGATCCGACAGGCGATCATGCAGTTTCGTCGCGGAGATATTGTTGAAGGGGTACTCCTGGTCGAGGACGTTGTCGCTCATGTATTGCTGGGCGACCTGCTGCAGTTCGTCGTACTCGTTTTCCGGGGGCGCTGTGAATATGGCGGTCGCCTTCACTACGTCGTTGTCCAGAGGGGCGCCGCTGGCATCGACCACCGGGTAGGGGAAGTCGATGGCGCGCTGGGCGTCACCGGCGGTGATGTCCACTCCGGCCGGGGTCTGGGTCCAGGAACCCATGCCGTACTTGAGCAGGATGGCATCGTAACCGAGCCATCTGAGGGTAGTGCAGACCTGGTTGGCCGTATGGCCGGTGGGGCTGATACAGATTATGGTCTTGTCCTTAGGAAGTTTGGCCAGGCTTTCCGGATCAGCGATGCTCTGCATCTTTATCCAGAGAGAGCCGGGGATAGCTCCCTGGGTTTCAAGCTCGATGGCCGGGCGCGTGTCCAGCAGAGAGACGGTATGCGACCGCTGGGGGTCCTGCAGTATGGCCGCCAGCTGCGCCGCGGTGATCATGTTACCGGGAAACTCGCTGTCGCTGCCCCTGGTCGAGGCAAAGACCTCCTGGGCCCTGCGGGTGAGAGCGGTGTCCCCGGCCGGTGTCAATGTAGTCGTCGATTGGTCAGAGCCGCAGGATGTCAACAGGAAAAGGCTCAACAGCAGCAAAACGCCCAGGGTGAGGATCTTAGGTTCCCGGTAGCTATCGCCCAAAGTCATGCTCAAACCTCCCGGATAAGTCGCCTGCTTCTTGCGGGGCGCTTCCAAAGTCATATATCTTTATACGATGGAACAAAAGAAACAGGATGCCGGCCAAACCTTCCGGCGGGCCCTGCCCCTTTGGCTGGCGGTCGCAGTCTGGGCGGCACTCATATTCTTTTTTTCTGCCCAGCCCAGCCTGAGTACAAACATGGGTGTATGGGACTACATCCTGCGCAAGATGGCCCACATGACCGAGTTCGCCGTTCTCTGCCTGTTGCTGTGGCGGGCCCTGGCGCAGCATATTGGCCATGACAGGGCCGCCCTGTCGCTGGCAGCCGCCCTGGCGCTGACCTACGCCGCCTCGGACGAATTCCATCAGACTTTCGTTTCCGGCCGCGCCGGTAAAGTCACCGATGTAGGTTACGATCTCGCCGGCATCCTCATCGTTTTAGCCTTTGTTCTGTACCGGAAGAAGATAGCCACCGCTGTACAATAAAAAAACGGCCCTCCGAAAGAGGGCCGTTTTTGGACGATTCTCGATATCTACCAGGAGAAAACCTTATCGCTGGTTTCGATAAGGTCCATCAGCTTGGTGTAATCCTTGTCCTGGGTGATATTGACTACGGTTACTTCGTTCCCGGCATTGGAATGGTCCTTGATGATGGTATCCACATAGCCCGGGGGCGTACCTTTTTTAATGATGTGCAATATCTTCATGAATACCTCGATGTTTAGTATGGCAGGACGTGGTCGAACTCAAGCAGCTTGGCCGGCAGTTCCTGCATGGTTATCGTTTCGAAACCCTCATCGGCCTCGTTTATGGAGAGACGGTCACATTCCATCATGTCCAGCGTCTCTACGTTGAGGTCGTTGCCTTCGTTGGACTCTATGGGGTCGCCTACGTTGATGACGGTAATATGGTCATCGGCCAGCGTAAGACCCACCGCCATGCGCAGGGCTTCATCCTGGCGGTCCTGGACCACCACTGCAATCTTCTTGGGATCGTCGCCCATTAGAAAACCACCACCTTGTCTGAATCGTGCACCATCACTGCGTTCTGGTACTGGCTGCCGCTGGTGGCGCCTTCCACGTCCTTGACGCCCCGAGGTTCGGCGGAGTGGTTGCAATAGGCCACTTCGACATCATTGCCCGCTTGCTTGCAGATTTCCTCCATCAGCAGTGTGCCGTCGTCCATGGCGAACATCTTCACCCCGTGGCCGGCGGCCTTGGCTGCCTTTACCAGCCCGACGATGTCGTCGAGGTGCTTGTCTGAATTGACCAGGATTCCCAGTATCATAATCCTACCTCCATGCTTCTGCACCTCCATAAGTGATTGATTAATTCCGGCTGTCCAAGCAGGTCCGGACAGCCTGAGCGGAGATTATATTACTCCCCTGGTTCTAACACAAGAATGGTGTGAACGGACAGTCAGGGGTCATGATGTACCTTTTCCGTAACACCTGCGCGTAATCCTCACACTACTTGCAGGTACCTGCCGATTCCCGTGTTTAAATCCCCGGTTGTGCCGCCGGCGCCGCCGGACGTTCATGCAGGCGAACCGGTGGACAGCAATCCCGACCTGGCCCGGATAATACGAAAGGGCATGGTTTTCCATGCCCTTTCGTAAATATGTTTACCAGGCACCCCGTTGGCCTACTTCTGGATTTTCAGTGCCGTAACTCCGGCCTTCGGGTTTGTTGTCTCGAGAATCTCGTAGCCTTTGCCGCTGCAGGCCTGGGTCACCGACTCTACAGAAGAGGGGTTGTCGATAAGGACGTCCATGATCATACCGTCCTGCAGCTTCTCCATACACTTGAGTGTATAGAGCTGCGGGTGAGGGCAGACATAGCCGGTCACGTCCAGCTCATAGGTGCCATCATCATTCTTGTTGAATTTCATGCCTTTTCACCTCCCGTAAAATACTACTCTATGCTCTTCATATTAGAACAATTACAGTTCGATATCGAAGTCCATGTCATCGTCGGCCATTCTGCGGTTGGCGTAGTAGTTTATGTACTTGGCCGACAGGTAGGCTCCCAGGAACAGCCCGGCGCCGAACACCCAGGCGCTCGGATTTCCAAAGGCTGCCGGTCCGTAAAAGGCGCCGATGTTGCAACCCAGGCCGATACGGGCGCCGATGCCCATCAGCGTACCGCCGCCGACCGCATAGCCCCATGCCGACTTGGTCTTGGGGAACTTCCATTTGAACTCAC
>CAJVWY010000112.1 GCA_913009925.1 uncultured bacterium | reverse complement strand
GAGGACGCGCCGGAGAGGTGTGGCGGCCTCCCGGGGGGTCATGGGCCGGTCGCGGCTGGCTTCGCGTCTGCCGCTGATAGCCCTGGCCGGTTACACCAACACCGGCAAGTCCACCCTGTTGAACTCACTGACCAGCGGCGGCGTTTCCGTGAAGGACCGCCTGTTCGAGACCCTGGATCCCACTACCCGAGCCTATGAATATAAAGGACAGACCTTCCTGGTCACCGATACGGTCGGGTTCATCCGCAAGCTCCCTCATCAGTTGATAGAGGCTTTCCATTCCACCCTGGAAGAGACTCTCGTGGCTCACTTGATCCTTCATATAGCCGACGCGAGTATCCATGAGCGTGAACTCGAGACGATGGTAACCGCCGTTGAAGATGTGCTTAATGGTATCGAGGCGGCGGCTATCCCCAGACTGCTGGTATTGAACAAATCAGACCTATTGTCAGCTGAACAGGAAGGATACCTGCGCCGGCGTTATCCGGAGGCGGTGATCGTATCCGCCATGACCGGGAATGGGCTGGAAGAGCTTAGGAGTGCCGTCAGGGACTTCTTCAACCAGCGCCTGGTGCCGGTCAAGTTGCTCTTTCCTTATGGTGACGGTAAAGTCATCGGTGAACTCTACCAGCTTGGCGCAGATGTAGAGATGGAAAGCATCCAGGAGGGTGTGGTCGTCAGTGTCCGCCTGCCTCGCGAAGAGGTCAAGCGTTTCTCCAGGTTCAGATACCGGGCGGAGGATTAAACCCGGCGGCTCCCGAAAGATATGACTAACCTTCACGAACTTACCGCGGCAGGCGAAACGGCGGCCCTGAACAGGGCGCTGGTCGCTGATCCGGATGCCGTCGATTCCTACAGGGCTTACCGGGGACTGGAGGATATCATCATCCGTCACGGTCTCAAGGGCACACCGCTACATGTGGCCGTTGCCGCCGGCAGCCTGGATTGCGCCCGGCTGTTGCTGGAACACGGCGCCGACCCCTCCCTTGGCGTCATCCAGAGCGAACGGGGCGATGAGGTGATACCGTACGCCACCGCCCTGTTCCTGGCCAGGGAGACAGGCCGCAAAGATATAGTCGAGCTGTTGATACATAAGTAACCTTTAAAATACCGGCTCAACGGGTCGAAGGAAATGAGCATCGATGGCGCCAACCAAGGGACGCGGCAGGAAAAAACCGGTCATCGATCCTGTCCGCAACGGGCCTTACCGGGTACGGGGTCTGGGCAGGCTGAGCGATGCCGCCGGCAAGCCGGTCAAGGCACCGGACCAGGCATTGCTATGCCGCTGCGGCGGTTCGCAGAACAAACCCTTCTGCGACGGCACCCATATGAAAAACGGTTTTATCTCCGCCAGGCTCACCGGCGGCGCAATGAACCAACGCGACAATTACAAGTCCCGCAGCGGCAAGATAACCATCCATGACAATCGCGGCATATGTTCCCATGCCGGGTACTGCACCAGCTGCGGCCCCAAGGTATGGAAGATGGGAGAGGAGCCCTGGATAGACCCGGACGGGGATAAAGCGAGCAGGATCATCGAGGTAATAAACAAGTGCCCATCCGGAGCACTGAGCTATACATACAGGGGGAAAGAGCATCGCAACCGGGATAGTGAACCCGAGATCGTTGTTGCCAGGAACGGCCCGTACCGCATCCGTGGCGGCATCAAGCTGAAGCAGCAGAAGCAATGGGGAAAGGGCGCCTCGCAGGAACATTACACCCTATGCCGCTGCGGCGCCTCCAGCAACAAGCCCTTCTGCGACGGCGGCCACTGGTCTGTGGGTTTCCAGGATGACAGGGAGAGTATCGGCTTTGCCGGGACGCGACTCCAGTGGTTCAAGGCGGCGGCGCCGGGTGAGCTCCGGGACGGGCAGGTAAAGAAAGTAGCGGCGGCCGGCAGGGAGATCGCCCTGGTGCGGCTGAAAGGGAAGTACGGAGCGCTGGACGGGAAGTGCGCCCATATGGGCGGCCCGCTGGCGGAGGGGACAGTGGAGAAGGGCATGCTCATCTGCCCCTGGCATGGTTGGGGATATGACCCCTTGACCGGCGAGGACCCGCGTGGCGTACATCAGGCGGTGGCGGCCTATCCGGTGGAGGAGCGCGACGACGGCGTATATATCCAGGTGGAAGAGGTCACAGGCTCCGGCCGCACCATAAGCGATGTGATGGTGCAGACCATGGTCAACTGGGGCGTCACCCATGTCTTCGGCATGGTGGGTTTCTCCATCCTGGGCATGGCTGACGCCGTCCGGCGACAGGTGGAGAAGGGTAACCTCACCTATATAGGCATCAGGCACGAAGGGGCGGCGGCCTTTGCCTGCTCCGGCTTCGCCAAGCTCACCGGTTACCCGGCGGCCTGCATGACCATCGCCGGTCCCGGCGCCACCAACCTGCTTACCGGCCTCTGGGACGCGCGTACCGACCGGGCGCCCCTGCTGGCGCTTACCGGGCAGGTGAAGATACAGGTGCTGGGACCCGGCACCTTCCAGGAGATAGACATGGCTTCGGCTTTCAACGAGGTGGCGGATTTCAGCCAGCCGGTACTCAGGGACAGCAACCATGCCGAACTGATGACGCTCGCCTGCAAGCAGGCGATAGTGGAGCGGAACGTGGCCCACCTGATATTCCCTGATTCGGTGCAACCGCTGGAGGCGCCCGCGGCAGAGCTGCCCTCGCAGCCGCGGGGGCGCATCGGCCCTACGGATATCGCCCCGCCTGCGACGCAGCTAAGGGAAGCGATAATCCGCGTCGGCGAGGCCAGGCGGCCGGTGATCATCGCCGGATACGGCGCCCGCCACGGCATGGCCGGGATAGTGAGGCTGGCGGAGCGCCTGCGGGCGCCGTTGCTCACAACTTTCAAGGCAAAGGGGCAGGTGGCGGACAGTCATCCCCTGGCCACCGGCGTCCTTGGTCGCAGCGGCACCCCGGTGTCCAGCTGGTTCATGAACAGGGCCGACCTGCTGCTGGTATTCGGCGCTTCTTTTTCCGAGCATACCGGCATCGACCCCAACAAGCCGACTATCCAGGTGGACTTTGAACGGATGCCGCTGGGGAGGTTCCACCAGGTCACCGTACCGGTCTGGGGTGATGCCGGCCTCACCGCCGGCCTCATCTGCGATGGTCTGGAAGAGGCAGCGGGTACCGGTAGCGGTGAAGGTGCCGTACCGGCGGCGACAGACCAGCGCGTCGAGATCGCGGAGCGCTGGCGGATCTGGCGTCGCCAGAAACAGAAGCGTGAGCGTGAGGACCGGGGCAAGGGCATCAATTCGGCAGTTGTCTTCGCCACCCTGGGCAGGTTGGCGCCCGATGACGCCATCTTCGCCGTGGACGTGGGCGACAACACCTACTCCTTCGGCCGCTACCTGGAAAGCAAGAATAACCAGGTGACCTTGATGTCGGGCTACCTGGGGTCCATCGGTTTCGGTTTCCCGGCGGCCATGGGCGCCTGGGCGGCGAGGCCGCACCGCCCCATCATCGCCGTCGTCGGCGATGGCGGCTTCGGCCAGTATCTGGCGGAGTTCACCACGGCGGTCAAGCATCACATGAACATCACCTGCCTGGTCCTGAACAACGGGGAACTGGGCATGATCTCCAAGGAACAGCGCCAGGCAGGCTGGCCGGACAAGTGGGAGACTTCACTGCACAATCCGGACTTCTCCAGGTATGCCAAGGCCTGCGGCGGGTACGGCGTGCGCGTCCGCCGGAAAACAGACCTGCGCCGGGCTATCAGGGAGGCGCTGGCCCACCAAGGGCCCGCCATCGTCGAGATCCTCAATGACCCGGAACTGGTGTAAGGGAAGCTGGTCTCAGGGAACGGCTCCATATGATAAACTGGCGCCGTGCGCATCCCCATCAAAAGACTTCATGCGGACGCGGTCATTCCGGGCCATGCTTACGGCGACGGCGACGCGGGCGTTGATCTGGCCAGCGTCGAGGAGCTTACGCTCAGGGAAGGAGAGCGGGCGTTGGTTCCCACCGGCATCGCCGTGGCCATACCGCCGGGATACGGCGGCTTCGTACAGCCACGGTCGGGCCTGGCGGCCAGGCACGGCATAACGCTCACCAACTCTCCCGGTCTCATCGACAGCAACTACCGCGGTGAGATCCAGGTCATCCTGCAGAACACGGGGCACACCGATTTTGAGATAAACATCGGCGACCGCATAGCCCAACTGGTCATCATGCCTGTGGAGCACGCCGATTTCGAGGAAGTGGACGAGTTACCGGCAAGCGGCCGTGGCGCCGGCGGTTTCGGCAGCAGCGGTAAATAGCCTGATGGCGCCGCCTTGCCGGCGGCAGGAGATGGGATGAAGCGGTAAAGAGGGCAGCTGCCGCTGTGGTATAATCTGCAAGGTCATCGGGACGTGGCGCAGTTTGGTAGCGCACTTGACTGGGGGTCAAGGGGTCGCCGGTTCAAGTCCGGCCGTCCCGACCAAAGATCAAAAAATAAGGGAGCGCGGCCCTGCGGGCCGCGCCCCCTGTGGTTGCTGCTTACGTTGCCGCCTGTTTTACGCCGGCCGCGGCGGCGGAACCGTCACACTGCCCTGCCCGTTGGGGCCCTCGAAGGGTACATCCTTCCAGC
>CAJVWY010000111.1 GCA_913009925.1 uncultured bacterium | reverse complement strand
TTATCTACAAGTTCACGCCAGCCGGCGCGGTCATCCACGCCCATCCGGCCTATGCCGTGGCGCTCTCCCTCCGGCTCGATGTCATCACGCCGCGGGACCTGGAGGGATCGGTGCTGCTTAAGGAGATACCGGTAGTGCCGGAAGAAGCGCTGGCTTCGGAGATACCTCAACTGCTGCAGTCGCGCCTGGCTGTAATGGCGCGCGGCCACGGCAGCTACGTGGCCGGCAGGTCCCTCGATGAAGCGCTGGCCTGCACATCGGCGCTCGCCCTTTCCTGCGAGATCACCTGGCTGGCCGGCCGCCCCTGATACGCCGTGACGTTCTCTCTGGCCATAACCCTGCTGGCGCTGGGGCTCATCGGTGGCTTCTTCTCCGGCTGGCTGGGCATCGGCGGCGGCATCATCATGGCGCCGCTGCTGCTTTATGTTCCCTCCTGGCTGGGAGTGGGCGAACTGGGCATGAAGACGGTCGCTGGCCTGACCATGGTCCAGAGCCTTTTTGCCACCGGTTCCAGTGTGCTGGTACACCGCCGTTTCAAATTCGTCAACCGGCCGCTGGTACTCTGGGCGGGCCTGAGCATCGCCGCCGCCGCCCTGGCCGGCGCCCTGCTCTCCAGCCTGGTCCCTGCCGAGGTCCTGCTGGGTATCTTTGCCGCCATGGCTATGGCGGCGGCGGGGCTGATGTTCATCCCCAAGCGGGAGCCCGAGACCGAGCCCCCGGCGGCGTCCGTCATATTCAACCACGGTCTCACCGTAGCCGTCTTCCTCTTCCTGGGCTTCATCGGCGGCCTGGTGGGGCAGACCGGTGCCTTCATCATCATTCCGGTGATGCTCTATATCCTCAGGATCCCCACGCGGACCACCATCGGCAGCTCCCTGGGCATCGTGTTCCTCGCCGGCATCGCCGGCACACTGGGCAAGGCCATCGCCGGCCAGATCGAATACGATCTGGCGCTGTTCCTGGTGGCCGGCGCCCTGGTGGGGGCCCAGGCGGGCGGCTATTTGTCCCAGGCTACCGGCCGGGCCACCCTCAGGCACATCCTGGCTCTCCTGATAGTGTTGGCGGCGCTGCGCATCATCTGGGGCCTGGTGGGTGGATAACCGCCGCTTACAAAAAGCAGCCGGCGCCGGGGGCATTTCCAGGCTTATCTGGAAAAGTGATAACACCGGTGCTAGAGTCCTGTAATCTACGCTAACTCGAGGAGGTGGAACCATTGTGCGCACGGGAGATTCGCCTGACACAGCTCGCCCACGGCGCCGGCTGAGCCTGCAAGATAAGTCCGTCGGACTTGCAAGAAGTCTTAAAACGGTTGCCGCCCGTCGCCGACCCCAATGTCCTCGTCGGCATCAATACCGGTGACGACTGCGCCGCCTATCGCATAAGTGACGATCTGGCCATCATCCAGACGGTGGATTTCTTCACACCCGTCGTGGATGACCCCTATGATTACGGCGCCATCGCTGTGGCCAACTCGCTGAGCGATATTTACGCCATGGGAGCCAGGCCGCTGTTCGCCCTGAACGTGGTGGGTTTCCACAGCAAGGAGCTGCCCTTGGAGATCCTGACTCAGATAATGAGGGGGGGCGTCGACAAGGCGCGTGAGGCCGGCATCGATATCGTCGGCGGCCACACCGTCGACGACAAAGAACCCAAATACGGCCTGGCGGTCACCGGCATGATCGACCCGGCGGACATCGTCTACAATTCCACGGCCCAGGTGGGGGATGTTCTGTTCCTGACCAAACCCCTGGGCATCGGCGTCATCACCACGGCCATCAAGCGGGGGCTGGCCGGCGGCCCCGTAGTTGAAAGAGCCGTAGAGGTCATGTGCGCGCTCAATCTTGCCGCCTCGGAAGCAATGGTGTCCGTGGGCATCAACGCCTGCACCGACATCACCGGCTACGGGCTGCTGGGCCACATGGGCGAGATGACCCGGGGGAGCGGCGTCGGCGCCCGCATCCATGCCCGCGATGTCCCGGTGATGCAGGCGGCGCGAGACCTCATCGGCGCCGACCTGAAGATCGCCCCGGGAGGCACAGTGAACAACCTTGAATATGTGTCCTCCTTCGTGGACTTCGACCCGTCCATCTCCGAGGCGGAGAGACTGCTGCTGGCGGACGCGCAGACCTCGGGCGGGCTGCTGATATCCTGTCCGCCTGATAAGGCCGACGAACTGGAAGCGGCCCTTCACGAGGCCGGGACCATCGTAGCCGCCCGCATCGGTGTGATGAAGACCGAGGACGACATCGGCCGCATCGACGTGGTGCCTTAAGACCGGCTCCCGGCCCTGCCCGTATCCATGGCCACCTGCTCGAAGGCTTCGTCGAACTGTGGCGCCCGCACCGACCAATCGTATCGCGCGACCCGCCGCCGTGCCTCATCGCCCCGGAGCCACCCCCGGTCGGACAGCAGCGTTGACAGGCGCTCCACCAGCTCCTGTTGGTTGTCATAGAGAAACTCCTCCGGTGCCAGCGCCGGGTAATTGAGACGGTGGGGCAGCAAAGGTTGGCAGCCACAATGCATCGCCTCCACCGCCGACATGCCGAAGAACTCGTGGTGCGCCGTGGAGACCATGATATGGCTGCTCCAGAGCAGCCGCGCGTAGGCGCCGAAATCCGGCATGAACCCGTAGTGGACGATCTCCCCGGCGAACCGTTCCCGCGCCGCCAGGAACTCCCCGGGCTCACGCCGCGAGTTCTGCCCCGCCAGGGCCAGCTCGAAGACGGCCCCCGTCTGTTTTACCCGGTCCAGTGCGCGGAAGAATGCCTCCGGGTCCTTGTCATACTCCCAGCGATGGTTCCAGATGATGCGCGGGACCTTTCCCTTCTCCACCCGGTGGCTGTCGAACGCCGCCAGGTCCAGCCCCGGCTCCACTACGACGCTCTTCTCCCGGGTTGGTGCCACGCTTGTCAGATTCTGGAAATCGGGGAAATGTTTGAGCAGCCGTGGCAACTCCTGGAAGAACTCCTCCAGGTGGTACTGCGAATTGAACCAGGCGGCGTCGGCGACCATCAGGCTTGCCCAATTGATATAGGCATAGGTGAGGTCACGCTTCTCGAAGGGCGGCATGGGGTAGGTGGCCTGGTTCTCATGGAAATAAAGCACCGCCGGCGTCCCGCCGAAACGCCGCCGGGTCAGCGCCAGAAAGTTGGGCAGATTAAGCATCTCCGTGGCGAAGATGAGGTCGAACTCCTCATCCAGCTCCAGAGCCTCTTCCGCCAGGGTCACCGCGCCGCCGTGCATGCGCCATTTCCAGTACCGGGCCGGCAGGCTGAGTATGGTCAGCCTGTGGCGACTGTGCCGCTCCAGCCCCTGCAGAAAATACCGGTGCGAACCGCCGCAGTAGGGCTCGATGGCCAGTATCTTTAATTTCTTTCCGCTCATCCCGTATGCCGCCCACCTCTATCTTGTCCCGCACTCCCAGAGCTGCCCGTCCGTTTACAGGCTTCCCGCACAAGGATATGCTTAGCCATCATGGATACTCAACCGCAGCAGACAGGGCGGCAACCCTGGTACGGACGCGTGCTGGGATTTACGGGCGTGGCCGTGCTGGCGGCGGGGCTGTTCCTGCTGACGGTGTTCCTGGAACCGCTGGCGGTGTTGCTGGGCTATCTCGCCTGGCGTGAAGGCCGGAAATCCCTGGCCCGCGGCGATGAAGCGCTCGCCCGGAGGGAGAAGATGCTGGGCCGTGTCGGCATGATAGGCGGCGGCGTCATACTGATGCTGTTCTTCCTCTTTCTGCTGATAGCCGGTTCCCGGTGGGAGACCGCTCAACTGACAACCGATTGCCTGTAAGGCCCGGGGGCGGATACGGTCAGTTGTTTCCGAGGATCTTCTCCAGTTCCCGTTTGAACTCATAAGCGTTGAAGGGCTTGGCCAGGCGGGGGTTGTCAATCTGCTCGAGGTATTTTCTGGTCTCGGGGCTGATGGTGTCGCCGGTGATAAAGATGAACCTG
The DNA here is from genome assembly GCA_913009925.1 of uncultured bacterium. GTDB lineage: Bacteria > Actinomycetota > Thermoleophilia > BMS3ABIN01 > BMS3ABIN01 > BMS3ABIN01. The sequence goes on along the minus strand of CAJVWY010000111.1, from coordinate 655 downwards.
CCTGCCATCTCCGAGTCCCGCTCGCGGATGATCCGGTGCAGGACCGCCCCGTTCATCTCCGGCATCTTGATATCGCTGACCACGCAGTCATACTGATGCTGATCAAGCATCCTCAGAGCTACCTTGCCGTTCCTGGCGGTGTCGACCGTGTGTCCCGAGCTCTTCAATGTCTTTGCCAGCACATCACGCACCACGGCCTCGTCGTCCACCAGCAGAATCTTCCCCGGTCTTGTTGACGCCTCCGGCGGCTGTTGCTCTGCGTCTATATCTGCGCCTCCCTTGGTCACCGGCAGTTCAATCACAAAAACGGCCCCGCGGCGGTCCGACGGCTCCAGCCGGATGCTGCCACCATGTTCCTCGATGATGCCGTAACAGATGCTCAGCCCCAGCCCTGTGCCCACGCCCACCTCCTTGGTGGTGAAAAAGGGGTCAAAGACGCGGTTGCGGATATCCTCGGGCACACCTGGACCGTCGTCGGCGAAGACGACACGGATCACGCCGTCTTCTTTCCGGGTGCTGACCTTGAGGTTGCCGCTGCCGTGGTTTGCCAGCATGGCCTGTTCGGCGTTGGCGATCAGGTTAAGGAAGACCTGCTGAAGCTGGTAGGAGTCCGCCGTGGTCTCGGACAGTCCCTCGTCCATCTCCGTCTGAACAC
>CAJVWY010000110.1 GCA_913009925.1 uncultured bacterium | reverse complement strand
GGCGGGGTTAACTCGTCTCGAGGGTTCGAATCCCTCCCTCTCCGCCATACGCGCCCGTAGCTCAGCTGGATAGAGCGTCGGCCTCCGGAGCCGAAGGCCACAGGTTCGAATCCTGTCGGGCGCGCCACTATCACCGCCGTGGAAACGGCCCGGATAAGCGAACTACCGGAACCTGGAAGCTGGACCATGCAAAGACCATTATGGGCGCCCTGGCGCATCGAATACATACACAGCGACAAGGAAGGCGGATGCATCTTCTGCGAGAAACTGGCGGAAGACCGCGACAAGCAGAACCTGATAGTCCATCGCGGCGTCCGCGCTTTCGTCATCATGAATCTTTACCCTTACAATCCCGGTCATCTGATGGTGGCTCCCTATGAACATATTTCTGAGCTGGAAGAACTGGACGACAATGTTTCCCTGGAGATAATGAAACTGACCGGCAAGTGCGTCAGGGTGCTCAAGCAGAAGATGTCGCCGCAGGGATTCAATGCCGGCATAAACCTGGGCGAGATCGGCGGCGCCAGCATCAAGGAACACCTGCATATGCACGTGGTGCCTCGCTGGCAGGGGGACAACAACTTCACGGCGGTCATCGCTGACATCAACGTCATGCCCCAGGCGCTGTCGGATACCTATGATCTGCTCGCGGCAGGATTCAGGACACTGGAGAATGAATAACACCCTGACCGGTAACGGCGCCTGGTCGCTTGGAGGGCGGCGCCGCATCGGGACCATGAAAAGCTCGGGAAAGGTCAAAGATGAAGGTTGAAGTACGCATACCTGCCATGCTGCGGCGCCTTACGGACGGTGCCCAGGTGGTGACCGTACCAGGTGCTACGGTCGGCGAGGTGATAGAGAATCTTGAACAGGAATACGGCGGCATACGCGCCGAACTGATCACCGACGACGGGAGCATACACCGGTACGTCAATATCTACCTCAATGACGAGGATATCCGCTTCCTGGAAAAGCTGGACACGCCCATCTCGGTTGGGGATACCATCTCCATACTTCCCGCTGTCGCCGGCGGCCGTCCCTGACCGCCTGCGGATGTACAGCGACCTGATAGACAGCGTAGGCAACACCCCCCTGGTGGAACTGAACCATCTCAGCCGCAACCCGGCCGTTCGCGTGTTCGCCAAACTTGAAGGATACAACCCTACAGGCAGCGTCAAGGACCGCATCGTGAAGCACATGCTTGTCAGGGCAGAGGAGAGAGGGGAACTGGATACCGGCAGGACGCTGCTGGAGGCAACCAGCGGCAATACCGGCATAGCCCTGGCGATGATGGGCCGGCTCAAGGGTTACGCAGTCAAGGTGGTGATGCCGGAGAACGTCAGCCCTGAAAGGGTACAGCTTCTGCAGCTGTACGGGGCAGAGGTTCTGTTCTCCGACGGTACCATGGGCACCAACGGCGCCGTGGAAGTAGCCCGGGACCTGGGCAGGGAAGACGACAGCTACCTGATGCTGGACCAGTACGGCAACAGCGCCAATCCTGAGGCCCACTACCAGACCACCGCCGTGGAGATACTGGGGGAACTGGAACAGGTCGACGCCTTCGTTGCCGGCCTGGGAACGGGGGGCACGCTCATGGGCGTGGGACGCCGCCTGAAAGAAGTGAACCCCGGCACGCGGGTGGTGGCCATCGAGCCCCACCCGGAAGAGATCGTCGATGGCCTGCGTAACCTGTCGGACGGCTTCATCCCGCCTATAATCGACCTGGACATGCTGGACGGCAAGATATTCGTGCGTAGCAAGGACGCGGTCCTTTCCACCCGTGAACTGTGCGAGCGTGAGGGTCTGTTCGTCGGTGTATCTTCGGGAGCTGTGGCCCGTTGCGCCGCACGCCTTTCGGAGCGTATGGATTCGGGTAATATCGTGGCCCTGTTCGCCGACAGCGGCTGGAAATACCTGAGCAGCGGCCTGTGGACCCGTGACATTGAAGAGCTCAAGGAAAGCCTGGACCGCATGCTCTGGTGGTAGATCCGGGCGACAGCGGCGCCGTATGTTTGAACCGGACGCCATCCCGGCAGTGACCGGAGCCGCAACGTTATACCAACGAGACCCGTGAATGGAGGTATGATGGAATTCAGCCGGCAGGCGGATTATGCCGTCAGGACCATAGTTGAGCTGTCTCATCGGCCGGAAGGTGAACTGCTTCACAGCAGTGAGATCGCCCTTAACCGGGACATCCCCGAGAAATACCTTCCCACCATCATCAGGACTCTGGCCCGCGCCGGCATCATCCGTACCTTCAGAGGCAGCAACGGTGGTGTGTGCCTTAACAATCCGCCGGAAGATATCACCCTGCGCGATGTGGTGGAGGCTATCGACGGTCCGTTATTGATGAACCGCTGCCAGCTGCAACCGGGGGAGTGCCGCCGGGAGAACGGCGACAAGTGCAACATTCATGACTTCTGGGAGAATATGGCCGAGGATATACTGAAGGAACTGGAAGAAGTCGATTTCTCAGAGCTGGCGAGCGAGGTTTCTCTCTAACCTGCTCCCAGAAGCTTCTGGAGCCGCTGCTCCAGGTCCTGTTTCTCCAGGACCGTCTCCGTCATATCCACCAGGTTCCCATCCTTGTCGATATACAGCATGGCGGGTATGGTATGTTCTGGAAAACGACCCATCTCGACCTGGCGGTTGTACTCACAGTTGCCTTCGGGCTCGGCAACCTCGTACCTGTAGAAATCTATCTTATCTGAATACTTCTGCTCTAGCTCATCGACGATGGGCTTCTGCTTCTTGCATGCCGGTCAGGTATCGCGGTAGAAGTAGACAAGCTCCGGCTTGCCGTTAGGCTCGGGAATGATACTGTCAGCCTTCACGTCGCATTCATAGCCGGTGGTGGAACTTTCCTCCTTGCTGCCGCATGCAACCAGGAAAAGCATGCCAAGCAGGGCGGCGAGCATTCCGGTTAATATGACTATAAATGTGCGTTTATTCATGATTGAGATATTCTATATGATGAGGTTCTTAAAAGAAAGTAAAATGTCGCGAAGGTTATATTTTTCCAAAACACGGTAAAGAGGGACGGCTCACCTTGGCTGATTTGGACCGGCAGGTAAGAAAACACCATACATGCGACTGGCGGGGGGGTGGGTTCACTGGAGAAGAAACCGCCGTGCCGGTGGAACAGGCGGTGGAGTTGCGCCTTGCGGGCGAGTTGCTGACCACACTGCACTGTACCCCGGATCACCTGCATGAACTGGCAGCCGGTTTCCTTCTCGGACAGGGCCTGACCTGCTCACGCGAGGGGATAAAGACCATACAGGTGGCCGCCGACCGCAGCATGGTGGATATGGAGCTGGCAGACGCCGGCTCCGTGCCGCGGGCAAAGGTCACCGCCACAGTGGTCTACAGCGGCTGCGGCCAGGACACGGGTATCGCCTCTGCGGATATCCCGGTGATCGAAGGCGCTGAGGAAGGTCAGACTTTCGCAGCCGCAGACCTGAGGCGTGCCCTGTCGCAGGTGCTCCGGCAGGGTGAAGCCTATCGGGCCACCCGCGCCATGCACAGCGCCGGTCTCTGTACGCACCGGGGCCGTCAGCTCTGCCATCGTGAGGACGTGGGGCGCCATAACGCCCTGGACAAAGTGCTGGGTTGGGCTGCCGGCCAATGCCTGGAGCCCGGACAGCTGTTCATCGCCTCCAGCGGGCGGGTCTCCGTGGATGCGGTATTCAAGCTGGCGCGATTCGGTATCACCGTGATGGTCTCCAAGGGTGTGCCTACATCCTGGGCCCTGGATGAAGCCGGCCGCCTGGGGCTCACCCTGGCCAGCAGCATCGGCCCGGACAAGTTGAGGATATACACGCACCCCGGACGGGTATCCGCGTGAGCGCCGTCCGGTGAGGATACTGGCCATAGACGTGGGCATGGGAACAGCCGATATCCTGGCTTATGATTCATCCGTGGAGATTGAGAACTGCCCCAGGCTGGTGGTGCCTTCACGCACGCAGGTCGTCGCCCGCCGCATACACCAGGCCACCGCCGCCGGCCGTGACGTGGTATTCGATGGCGTGACCATGGGCGGCGGACCCTGCGGCAGAGCACTGAAGAAACACCTGGAAGCGGGGTTGGGTTTCATCGCCGGCCCCGACGCCGCGCGAACTTTCAACGACGACCTGGACCTTGTCGGCTCCTGGGGTGTTCGCATAGAACAGGAGCCACGTTCAGCGGCGCCGGCCGGCAGCGTGCACCTGGTCAGCGGTGACCTGGACCTTCCCGGCCTGCTGGACATATTCCAGCGTCTGGGAATCGGCGGTGACTTCGACGGTTTCGCCGTGGCGGTGCAGGACCACGGCTTCTCACCCGGCGCCAGCAACCGCCGGCACCGCTTCCGGCTATGGCGCAGATCGCTGGCCGGGGGAGCGGACCTGGAGCGACTCGCCTACCCGGTCTCCCGCATCCCCGAGGATTATACGCGTATGCGCGCGGTGGCATCGCTGCTGGCGGGACAGCCGGAAGTGATGTTGATGGACACCGGTCCTGCGGCGCTCTGGGGCGCTGTCACCGATATTGACGCCGAAGATGATCCCGGAGCGGCAAGGGTGCTGGCGGCCAACCTGGGCAACGGACATACACTGGCGGCTATAATGGCGGGGAAGAGGATCGACGGACTGGTGGAACACCACACCGGACTGCTCGAATTAGGTTCCTTCGGGCCGTTCATC